>JAGNPU010000181.1 GCA_017989485.1 Neisseriaceae bacterium | reverse complement strand
GCGCCAAACAGTTCTCAAAACGTTAATTCGTTTTACGAATACCCAAAAAGCCACCCACACGGTGGCTTTTTTATTGGCTGCTCAAAACGGCCTGTGTGCATCCCTGGCAAATCAGCTGATCAGGCTGGACTGGGTAAGAATGCCTGCGGACACTGGCGTGGCAACCGATCCCCAAGCCATATGCGACACAAACCATAGTCTATTGATGGCCCGACTGGCGTAGCGTGGGTCGCGACCCACGGGGGTTTGGCCTCTAGGGTCGGGCCGCCGTAGGTCCGCAGCGCTTGACCCACGCCACCCCCAACCCAATACCTTATGGCTGCCCTCGCCCCTTAAAGTCCGACATCGAGCCATAGACCTTAAACACCTTGTCCGCTACCCAGTCCCAACAGGCCAGCGGCAGCAAACCCTTGACCACCTTGCTCAATCGCACCGTCCACGGCAACAGCAGCTGCGGCTTGCCCACCAACATCGCCCGCCAAATCTGGTTCACCACCCTCTCTGGCTGCATCATCGGCGTCATCAATAAAGGCTTGGCCCCGGCAAACATGCCGGTATTGATGTAGGTCGGACACACCGTCGTCACCTTGACGTGGCCAAAACCTGCCTGCACCAGCTCCAAGCGCAAAGAATCGCTCCAGCCCAATAGCGCCCACTTAGAGGCCGCATACACGCTCATCTTGGGGTTAGACACCAAGGCCGCCGCAGAGGCGATGTTCACGATACGGCAGGGCTGCTCGGTCGCCAACATCGCCGGCAACAGCGCCCGGGTCAGCTGCATCGGCGCCAAGGCATTAATCGCCATGGTTTTTTGGATGTCTTCTATGGGCCGATGCGCCCAAAAGTAATCGCCACACACCACGCCGGCATTATTGATCAAGACATTCGGCAGGCCGAACTCAGCCTGCAGCTGCTGCACGGCGGCCTCGATGGCGGCCAAATCGGCCACGTCTACGCACTGCGCATACACCGCCACCTGATCGCTCTCTACGTCAACCACCAGCTGCCGCAGACCCGGCTCATCCACATCCCAAGCCACTATCCGCCGACACCCTTCTGCCTTAGCCCGCTCGGCCAACAACCGCCCCATCCCTTTGGCCGCCCCCGTAATCAACAGGGTGGCATTTGCCACCGCCAATCGTGCCTGCGCCATATCACACTCCTCGTCTGTGCTTTAATATAAAGTCTGCCCTCAACCATAGTGACCGATCCCACCACACCCGTCAAAAAAAACGACCCAAGGCCGAAACCCTGGGTCGCTTAACGTCATGCCTTCGGCCTTACTTGGCCAAAGCCTTGGCCACTTCGTCCGCCTGCATGGCAATGCTTTGCAAGCCGCCGCCAGACAAATACCAAAGCTTAGGCGTCAGCACCACCACTTTTTGGTTTTTCACCGCTTTGACTTTTTTCATGTCCTTGCTGGCAAACACCGCCATGTCCAAAGGCGGTTGGCCAATGGCGCCGCTGCGGTCAATAATGTAAATCACGTCTGGGTTCACCTTATTTAGGTAAGCCGCGTCGACCACCACGCGCTCTTCGCCCAAGGCCGCATCGGCTTTTTTCACGTGCAATACATCATGAATAAAGCTGGCGTAGCTGCTGTTTGACACCATCAGCTTGCCGCCGTTGTGCAACATTACCGTGGCCTTAACCGGCGCATGCTCGGCCAGCGACTGGATGCCGGTCAGCTTGGTCGACAACGCCGCCCATTTTTGCTCGGCTTCGGCTTTTTTGCCCACCAGCTCGCCCAACATCAAGGCATTGTCTTTGGCTGAAGCCAGGTAATCTTTGCTGTTTGTTTCATAACGGATGACTGGCGCCACTTTGGCCAACTCATCGTAGGCTGAATTTTGACGGCCAGACATAATGATCACGTCTGGTTTAGCGGCCTTAATTGCCTCTAAATCAGGCGTTTTCATCCCACCGGTATTGCCAAACTGGCTGGTGGTGTACTGCGCCATGTATTCTGGGGCATTCTCTTTAGGCAAGGCCACGATGCGGCTGGCCGCACCCAATTCGGTCAAGGTATCCAAAGCGCCAAAATCCATGCTCACAATCCGTTTTGCGTCTTTCACCGGCACGGTCTGCGCACCCACGGCGGCTACCGACAAACCCAACACACAACCCAATGCATACACTGTCGTTCTCATCTTCGATCTCCTTTAATAAACGATAATGATTATCGTTTATTAATCTTGTGCTGTCTACCCCAACGCCTCCTATATCAGGCATAAACCATTAAAATCACCAATCCATCCTCAATACGCACAAAAAAGCCCGACGCACAAAGGCGTCGGGCCTGGGATTGACGATGAGTCGATTAGCCCAATAGCTGATGCATTTCCTGCACCGAAATCACCGATGCCATAGGGTTGGCATCAAAGCCTCGGGTGGTGGCAAACGCCCCGTTCAAAGTGGTGTCGTAATGAACCCGGTAGCGTAAGGCACTGCGGCGAATCAACTTGGAGTCCTCAATCGCCTGGCGACCCTCGGTGGTGTTCACCACATAGGTGTATTCACCGTTTTTGATGCGGTCTTGAATGTGTGGGCGCCCTTCATGCACTTTATTCACCAAGCGCGGATTAATCCCGGCCTCGCCCAACACAATGGCGGTGCCGTGGGTGGCATCCAAGGCAAAGCCTTTGGCCAACAGCTGCTGGGCCAAGGCCACCACGCGTTTTTTGTCGCTTTCGCGCACCGACAACAGGGCACGGCCGCTTTGCTGCACGTAGGTTTGTGCGCCCAACTGGGCTTTCGCAAAGGCCTCAGGGAAGGTATTGCCCACGCCCATGACTTCGCCCGTAGAGCGCATCTCAGGCCCTAAAATCGGGTCTACCCCTGGGAATTTATTAAACGGCAGCACCACTTCTTTCACCGAATAATAAGGGGGGATGACCTCTTTGGTCACGCCCTGCTCGGCCAGGCTTTGACCCGCCATCACCCGCGCGGCCACCTTGGCCAACGGCACGCCGGTGGCCTTAGACACAAACGGCACGGTACGGGCGGCACGTGGGTTCACCTCAATCAGATAAACCTCATTGCTTTTGACCGCGAACTGAACGTTCATCAGGCCGCGCACGTTTAACTCAAAGGCCAGCTGACGCACCTGCTCACGCATCACGTCCTGAATTTCTTGGCTGAGGGTATAGGCGGGCAAAGAACAGGCCGAATCGCCAGAATGCACGCCTGCCTGTTCAATATGCTCCATGATGCCGCCGATCAACACCTGTTCGCCGTCGCAAATCGCATCCACGTCCACCTCGATGGCGTCGTCCAAGAAGTGGTCTAACAGCACCGGCGCATCGTTAGACACGCTGTACGCGGTTTGGAAATAGCGGCGCAGGTCTTGTTCGTCATAGACGATTTCCATCGCCCGACCGCCCAAGACGTAAGAAGGCCGTACCACCAGCGGGTAGCCAATGTTTTTGCCTTCGGCCACCGCTTGTTCAATGGCCGTCACCGTGGCATTGGCAGGCTGTTTCAGGCCTAAGCGCTGCACCGCTTTTTGGAAGCGCTCGCGGTCTTCAGACCGGTCAATGGCGTCTGGCGAAGTGCCAATCACCGGCACACCCGCGGCCTCTAAAGCACGCGCCAATTTCAAAGGCGTCTGTCCACCGTATTGCACGATCACGCCCTTAGGCTGTTCGATGCGCACGATTTCCAACACGTCTTCTAAGGTCACCGGCTCAAAATACAGGCGATCTGAGGTGTCGTAGTCGGTCGACACGGTTTCCGGGTTACAGTTGACCATAATGGTTTCGTAACCGTCTTCACGCAGCGCCAAAGAGGCGTGTACGCAGCAATAGTCAAATTCAATGCCTTGACCAATACGGTTCGGGCCACCGCCCAACACCATGATTTTCGGGCGATCATGATTGGGTCGCGACTCACACTCTTCTTCATAGGTCGAGTATAAATAAGCCGTATCGGTAGAGAATTCTGCGGCACAGGTGTCCACGCGCTTGTACACCGGGAACAGCTCGTGCTGATGACGCAGCTTGCGCACTTCGGTTTCTGACAGCCCAATCAGGGCAGCCAGGCGTGAATCGGCAAAGCCTTTGCGCTTTAAGCGGCGCAAGAAGTCGCGGTTCAAGCCGGCAAAGCCGCCCTCAACCACGGCTTGCTCGAGCTGAATCAGCTCTTCGATTTGCACCAGAAACCAATAGTCGATGAACGTCAGCTGATGAATCTCGGCCACGCTCATGCCGGCACGGAAGGCATCGCCCACGTACCAGATGCGCTCGGCGCCCGCTTCGGTCAGCTCACGACGTATTTTGGTCATGGCGTCTGCGTCGGCCAGGTTGACCTTAGGGTCTAGGCCATTCACGCCCACCTCTAGGCCACGCAAGGCTTTTTGCAGCGACTCTTGGAAGGTGCGGCCGATGGCCATCACTTCGCCCACCGACTTCATTTGGGTGGTCAAGCGGTCGTTGGCGCCTTCGAATTTTTCAAAGTTAAAGCGTGGGATCTTGGTCACCACATAATCGATGCTCGGCTCGAACGACGCCGGGGTTTTGCCCCCGGTGATGTCGTTGGTCAGCTCATCTAGGGTATACCCTACGGCCAGCTTGGCCGCGATTTTGGCAATCGGAAAGCCCGTGGCCTTAGAGGCTAGGGCCGAAGAGCGCGACACCCGTGGGTTCATCTCGATCACAATCAGGCGACCGTTTTCTGGATTCACCGAGAACTGCACGTTAGAGCCGCCGGTTTCCACCCCAATTTCACGCAGCACGGCCATAGAGGCGTCGCGCATGATTTGGTATTCTTTATCGGTCAGGGTTTGTGCCGGCGC
>JAGNPU010000180.1 GCA_017989485.1 Neisseriaceae bacterium | reverse complement strand
TTAAGGTTTACCTATGCCCGTCCCTGGTTTTCGTCAACGCGTCCGCGCCGAACATTGGCCCAACCGGCTGCGCTGGGGCCTGCGCGATGCATTTGCCCTGCTCATGCTGCCGCTGATGTTGCTGCTGCCGACCTGCCTCAGCGCCCTGTTCCCCCTCTCTCCCGCATTCTTGATCAACGGTGACGTGGTCTTGAGGGCCGTCTTGTTTCTTGCCCTAATCGTGCTCTATCAAGACATGCTGGCACACCACTGGCAACACTTTAAAGCCGGCGGCTGGCGCTCTTGGGCCCTGGTGTGCAGCGGCGCCATCGGCCTACAGCTGTGCATCAGCGTCGTCAAAGCCTACCTGCCGGCGACGGCCGCCCTCGGCGCCGCCGAGCCTGACATCGACCTCCCCTCGCTAGGCCTCATGCTCTTACTTGGCTTTGGTCCCGTATTGACCGCCCTGATTGAAGACATCGTGTTCCGCTACACCCTGTTGCACAAACTGTTCACCCCACATCGACTCTGGCGGGTGGCCGTTTTATTGGGCAACTCGGTGCTGTTTGGCCTGCTTCACTACCACAACGTCGGCGGCCATCTCTTAGCCACCATCAGCTTTATGGCCGCCGGCCTGTATTTAAACCTGATTTATGTGTGGACCCGCAACCTCTGGCACGTCTTGCTCATCCACGTCCTCAACAATGCCGCCCTGTCTTTAGGTGGCGTGGTGTTGCTCATGGTCTTGCAGGCCTTGGGGTTAGGCGCGGGCATGTGATGCTTCACACCTTGGCCAATAACCACGCCTTAAATAGCTGGGCAGCCGCCGACAGCGGCTTATTTTTGGCGTGGATTAAATAATCATGTTTGCCCGACACCAGCTTCATCTCACCCGCCCGCTTCAACAGGCGATTGCTCAATAAATCTTTGACCATAAACTCCCAGCCCAGCGCAATACCTTGCTGGTTCATGCAGGCGGCCAAGGCCAAGGTGGCCTGGTTGTAAATCAACACTTCTTTGGTGGGCTCATAGGCCACATCAAAATAGCCCATCCAATCGGCCCAGTTGGCCCAACGCCACAGCACGGGATTGAGCTGGATGAGCTTATGCGCCAAAAAATCCTGTGGCTGTTGAATGGTGGCAATCGGGTAGTCAATGTGGCAAATCGGATACACCACCTCGGCAAACAAAACGTCGGCGCTGACGCTAGGCCAATGACCGCTGCCATATAAAATACCCAGGTCAAAATCGTCGATGTCGCCTAAGGACAAATCATTGCTGGAAATCACATTGATTTTGATGTCGGGATACTGTTGGTAAAAATCATGTAGCCGAGGCACCAGCCAATAGTGGGCCACCGCTTCGGTACAAAAAATCTTGATTTGATTGCGGTCTTTACTGCTTTGGATGCCACTAATGGTGCCGTTGAGCTGGGCAAACACAAACGCCACGGTGTCAAACAGCTGTGCCCCCTCAGGGGTTAATGCAACCCCTCGGCTTTTGCGTTTAAATAGGTCAAACTTAAGGCTGTCTTCCAAAGACTTGATTTGCTTGCTGACCGCACTTTGGGTCACGCACAACGCTTCGGCAGCCAGGGTAAAGCTGTTGAGCTGGGCCACCACATAAAAATAATGCAACGCCGACATGGCGGGGATGGGTTTCATCATCGTGTTCATGTTAAAACACCCCCGAACGCGCCGTAACGGGTTCGGGGGTGTGGGCCTCCGATTCAGGGTTAAGGGTTCAAGCGGGCGGCCGCACCCAAGCCTAAGGCCTTGGTTTCCGGCGCCATCTTCCATGAGGCAAAACAACCGATTAAGGTAATAGCCGCGGCCACGTACATGGTGCCACCAATGCCTAGGCTGGCCAACGACATCGGGACCAAATACGTGCCTATGGCGGCCCCAATGCGGCTTAACGACGACGCCAGACCGACGGCTGTGGCCCTGATTTCCGTAGGGAACAGCTCATTGGGGTAAATAAACTGCAAAATCTGGGTGCCACCGATGAATAAGGCGTAGGCGCTGAACAACACAAACGTCACCGTCGATGAGCCATCGGGGAACATGCCCAACAGCAATAATGCCACGCCCGACCATAAAAAACTATGGATTAATAGCCGGCGCCGACCCATGGGATTCACCAAACGCAAAGCCACCAAACAGCCCACCAAAAACAGCACCGTAATGGCCGCCGACCCAAAATTTTCCAAAGACCCTTGCAGCTTTAGCGCCTCTAGAATCTTAGGGGCAAAGGCATACACGGCAAACAGCGGCACGATGGAGCAGGTCCAAAAAATGGTGATGAACCACATCCGCTTGCCATAGCCGGAATGAAACAGCTGGCTAATGGGGATGCTTTGGGTGACTTCCTCTTCCGGCAGGTCTTTAATGCCGTACTCAGGGCCATATACTTTTTGAATCACCTGCTGGGCTTCTTCAGTACGGCCTTTATTCAACAGCCACCGCGGCGACTCTGGCGTGCCGTGGCGCATGGCCAAGAAGATCACCCCAGGCACGGCCGCGCTGGCCAACATCCAACGCCAGCCATCTGGCCCGGTGCTGAGCAATAGTTCGCCCACAATATAGGCCACTGCGGCGCCCACAAACCACATCATGATTAAGCCCCCCACCAAAGGCCCACGTGATTTTTTAGGCACAAACTCGGCCAGTAAGGAGGTGGCGATCGGGTAATCCGCGCCCACGGCAATGCCAATCAGCAGCCGCCACACAAACAACGACCACGCCGACTCGACCCAAAACTGGGCCACCGAACAGCCAATAATGGCCAGCAAGTCCAAGGCATACAGGACTTTACGCCCATATTTATCGGTAAACCAACCGCCCAAAAAACCACCGATGAAAATCCCGATCAGGGCCGAAGCCGCAATCAGGCCCTGCCAAAATGCGCTCAACTGCAAGGTTGGCGTGGCCTGAACCAGGGCAATGCCGATGATGCTGAGCACGTAGCCGTCGAGAAAAGGCCCGCCGGACGAATACAGTGCCAGCTTTTTATGAAAGCTATTTAAAGGCACGTCTTCCAATGTGGTGTGTGTGTTTGACATGATTTCTCCTCAGAACATGACGATACATAAACTTAAATGTCGCCGCCAGCCGTGGCGGCTTCTTGTTTTAATTTATAGCGGGCGCCCAAGCTTCTAAATGGCTCTGGGGGCACCCAACTGGGTTGGCTACTGCTTAAAATAAAGGCCAAGGCCTCGCTGTCGATGCCGGCAATGTAGTCCGCCATGTAATGGCCCAAATACGTGCCCTTGGCCACGCCAACGCCGTTACAGCCGCACACGGCATAAACATTGGTGCTGATTTGTTGAAACACCGACTGATGATTTAAGGTCATACACAACATGCCGCCCCAGGTGTATTGAAAATCCACCCCACCTAAGGCCGGGAATCGGGCCGCAAACGAGGCCTTATGCTGTTGCCAGGCCACTTGGCGCAGCGCTTCGGTACTGCTCAACTGGGGCAAAAAATCGAGGCTGTTGCGCATCAAAATGCGGTGGTCTGGCGTCAGCCGCACCGTGGTGCCGGCCGGATGGGCCGAGGTCAGCCCCCAGGCGCGTACCCCAGCAAATCCTTCTTTGATTTGCTGGGCCGACAACGGGTCGGTCAGGCTGGCATAGGTAAACACCGGTGCCAGACGGCGAGACACAATTCCAAACTCTTCGGTAAAGGCGTTGGTGGTGTGGATTACCTGGTCGGCGCGGAGGCTGCCGCCCACGGTATACAGCCGCGTGGGCGTGCCGTAGTCGATGGCAATAATCGGGGTTTGTTCATAAATCGTGACGTGCTGGCTTAGGCCTTTGGCAATGCCGCGGACCAAGGCGGCAGGATTCATCAAGATATTGCCGGGCGTGTACACGGCGGCCTGATAATAATCGGTGCCCAGTTTTTTCTGTAAGGCCTCGCCCTCTAGGTATTCATGCTCAAACGACCCCGTTTTCAGAATCTGCATGAAGTCGGCCAAGCCCTGTAGGTTGCTGGATTCATGCGCGGCCATATACTTGCCCGCCTCATCCCACAAGCACTCAATGGCAAACTCATTTTTAAATGCTTTTAACCTGTTAATCGCGAACGTATTGAGCCGATACAGCCATAAATCATGGGCCACATTCGGCGTGCCCGCGTCTAAATTATGGGGTAAATCAATGATGAAGCCGGCATTGCGCCCAGAGGTGCCTTGGCCGACTTTGAGGGCATCCACGACGGCTATGCTTTTGTCGGGATAGAGTTGATGTAAGCGATGCGCCAAAGACATGCCGGTGAAGCCAGCGCCGACGATGACCACGTCGTGGCAAACGTCGCCTTTGAGCTGACGGCCCACCGTCTGGTCTTTATTGGCGGCGGTTTCAAACCACCCCAAATCGCCATCTAGTTTGGGCAAGTGTTTTATTTTTTTCATGCCGAATCTCCTTGTGTGTGGAGATAAGATATTCAATTCAAACACAAATGACTAACGATATTTCGGCACAGTGACATGCCGAATCGGCATATCACCACAGACACCCTGCCGAGCCCATGAAAAACCCCCTGACGCGGCCTATTGGCGCGTCAGGGGGAGAGGTACCAAACGCGGGATGCGTTAAGCGGGCCAAACCAATGAAAGCCAACCATGGTTTAGTGACCGCCACCAGGCGGTAGCGTTGGTCAAGCGCAGCGGACCCAGGCTACTCCAGTAAGGACATAAACAGACTATGGTTTGATTAAAACATACGGTCGCGCCTGCCCGGTACAAGGGGGTAAAGCGATTGCCCCTTAGGGCTTTATTTAATCTCACCACACTCATGCAGCAGTGAAGTACCTCCCCTTTAAGC
>JAGNPU010000179.1 GCA_017989485.1 Neisseriaceae bacterium | reverse complement strand
GCATACAGCAAGGTGATTTTCCATTTGCCCTTAATTTGGCTCATGGTGGCATCAAATTCGTTTAAATACATGCATACCCTTTACTTGTCCATAGCGTCTTTTACATCATAGCGCACAAAGTAGCCTTCATCATAGACCCTGTGCCCAGCGCAGCACACCTGGCGACCGTAGCGCCACCCCTTAGTGCTCATCACCCAAATCAATGCCACAAACACAAAAAGCAACCTCGGTAGCGTTTCAATCAGGCCCTAGCTCAAGGATTAACCATGCTCACGGTTGACCATGCCCAGTCAGCACACTATGTATTGTCTTGCGTCCCGCAGGCCCCTGTACAGCCCTCATAGGTTACCTTAAGGTAACCGAGTCACCCTAATGTGCGTTCTATACAAACCGTATTGAGCCTCGTATGCTGGCCACTTAATCTTATTGAAAGCCTGATCATGAAAAAACTCGTCGTCATCACCGGCGCCAGCAGCGGCTTCGGCCTCGCTCTGGCACAACTGTTCGGTCAAGCGGGCCACCCGCTGCTGCTATTGGCCCGCCGCACCGCCGCCATGGCGGCATTAAATCTGCCCAATGCCTTAATCAAAAACGTCGACGTCACCGACTATGCCGCCTTTGATGCCGCCGTCCAAGAAGCGGTGGCCCTTTATGGCCCCGTAGACCTATTAATCAACAATGCGGGCATCATGCTGCTGGGCGCCTTGGCCACTCAGGCCCCCAGTGAATGGGCTCAGATGTTGGACGTCAACGTCAAAGGCGTCTTAAACGGCACCCAAATCGTGCTGGCCGACATGATGGCACGACAAACCGGCACCATCGTCAACGTGTCGTCGATTGCCGGCAAAAAAAGCTTTCCCCAACATGCCGCCTATTGCGCCAGCAAGTTTGGGGTACATGCCCTCACCGAGGTGACCCGTGAAGAAGTCGCCCACACCAACGTGCGCCTGATGCTAATCGCCCCGGGCGCCGCCGAAACAGAGTTGCTCGGCCACACCAGCGACCCGACCATTAAGGCCGATTATGAAACGTGGAAGCAAGACATAGGCGGCGCCATGGCCCCGGAACACGTGGCCGAAGCGATTAGGTTTATGTACCAAATGCCTCAACAGGTGAACATCCGTGAATTGGTGATTGCCGCCACAGGCCAAGCCGCTTAAACATGGGCCAGAAAGAAGCCTCACGTCGACGAGAGTCAACGTGAGGCTTTGTGTTATGCGGTTTAAACATCCACGGCCACAGACACGGGCTGCGCGCCGAGCGCCCTCAACGCCGTCGCCGTGGTCTTGATCAAGAAGCCTCGTTTGCCCCCATTGATGTAAAACTCAGGCAAATCAAAAATACTGGCCTCGGCATAAACCGGCAACGCCGTTTTTAACCCAAATGGGCTGGTGCCGCCAACCATATAGCCGCTCCACTTGTTGGCCTGGTCCGGTGCCGCAGGCGCGATGTGCTTATGACCGAGATCGCGCGCCAGCTGGCGGGTGGAAATGTGCTTGTCGCCGTGCATTAACACCACCAAGCCCTGCTTGGCCTCGGTCTGTAAGACGATGGTTTTGATCACCAGATGCTCGTTCACGCCCAAGCAGGCGGCCGAATGGGTGGTGCCGCCACGCGCTTCGTAATCATACAAAAAGGGGACGTAGTCGACGTTATGCTGCTTTAAAAAACGAATGGCTTGGGTGGTGGGGTATTTTTCTTTGGCCATAACGGCTCCTATTCGTAGCGCTTGGCCAACTTAGCCTGATGGGCGGCAAAAATACTGGTCATGTCTAAATCGTATTTTTGCGCGATCAACACCAGGTTGCCCAAAACATCGCCCAGCTCTTCACACACGGCCTGGCGCTTGTCTGCGGCATTGGCATCGGCTTCATCAGGCCGATCTCGGCCAATTTCCATCGCCCGAATAGATTGGGCCAATTCGCCCACCTCTTCGGTCAAAAACCCCATCCGAATAAAAATGTCTAAATCATACCAACCCCGTGCTTGATAATAAGCCTTTAACCAAGCTTCAAATGCCACTAAATCCATGAACACACCTCAATAATTAATGCCAAAACCACGTCGTTTCGGTAAAATCAATGCTCATCTACCAGAGGAGCATTACCGCATGAGCATCCAACGCCACATTACCGACCAACGCCTGTCTGAAGCCGTCATCGTCAACGGCCTGATTTTTTTAGCAGGCCAAGTGCCCACGAACGAAGACGCCGACGCCTTGGCCCAAACTGAAAATATTTTGGCCCAGGTCGACACCCTATTGGCCGCTCTGGGCAGCGACAAAACCAAAATCGTCGACGCCACGATTTACTTAACCGACCTGGCCGACTACGCCGCCTTGAATCAGGCCTGGGATGCTTGGGTGCCTGCTGGCCATGCCCCTGCACGCGCCTGCGTCGAAGCCCGCTTGGCCAACCCTAAATGGCGTGTTGAAATCAAGCTAGTGGCCGCGCAATAGCGTCAGCCACAAAAAAGCCGCTCTCGTGATGCCCACGTCAGCGGCTGTTTACCCTAGTCCTATTTGGCCTCTTTATCCGCCAAATACCAACGCACACCCGCTTCTTCTAACCGCTTGCGCATGCCGTCGTCCGGCACTTCGTCGGTGAACACGGAATTAAAATCGGTAATGTGGGCCATGCGCACCAAGGCATTACGCCCAAACTTGGTGTGATCGGCCACCAAATAGCAATGTCGGGCATTGGCCATCATCGCCTGCGCCACGCTCACTTCTTTGTAGTCAAAATCAAGCAAGGTGCCATCGCGCTCAATGCCTGCCACGCCCAAAACCGCATAATCCACCTTAAACTGATTAATAAAATCCAAGGTGGCCACGCCGGTCACGCCGCCATCCGACGCCCGCACCACACCCGAGGTAATCATGATGTTGTAGTCTGGGCGGGTCGACATAATCGACGCCACGTGGATGTTGTTGGTGATGATGCATAAGCCCTTGTGGGTCTTGGTCAACGCCAAGGCCACGGCTTCGATGGTGGTGCCTATGCCCATAAACAAAGAGGCATTTTCGGGAATGTGTTCGGCGATTAAGTCGGCGATATGCGCCTTCTCACTTTGCAGTTTGTCCTTGCGGGCAAAATAATCATCATTCTCGACGCTGCTGCCTAAGGCAGCCCCACCGTGGTAACGCCTTAATATATTCTCTTCACATAATTGGTTGATGTCGCGCCGTACGGTTTGCGGCGTGACTTCTAGCAATCTGGCCAATTCTTCAATCGGCATAAAACCATTCTCACGAATTAACTCGATGATTCGTTCGTGACGAGGTGGACGATTCGACATAAGTATTACCAGCGTATGTAAAACAACCATTCTGCCAAAATGTTCGATTATTCGCAAATGAATTTTCTTTATTATTCAATATCGAAAACATAAGCACCAGGCCCTAGCCCAGCTGTGCGAAAAAAATCATTAATATAGGGGAGCAAATGTTCACCACAAAGCCAAAACTAATGGCAATGGGCACCACTTCTATGCCACCCGATCGCTGGATCACAGGCAGTACAAAATCCAGCGAGGTTGCGCCCCCAATACCGATGGCGGTAGAAGGATGACGGCGCATTAACAGCGGAATCAAGGCAAAGGCCAGGAACTCCCGCAGCAGGTCGTTCAAAAATGCCACGCTGCCCATCACCGGCCCAAAGGCGTCGGTAATGACGATGCTCGACAACGAATACCAGCCAAAGCCGGAGGCAATCGACAGGCCTTGAAACAGCGGCAAGCCTAACAGCAATGCGGCCAATAAGCCACCCAATAACGATGAGGCCATAAACAGCACGCTCATGATGAGGCCGCGCTTATTGATCAATACCCGACGCAGGCCTATGCCGCTGCTGCGCAGCTGGATGCCGATCAGCAGCAATAAGGCCATCAACACCACGGTGCTAAAGGCGTCGGGCAAGTGGCCATAGTCTTTTAACGTATAGCCCACGGCAAAGCCCGCGACAATATAACCCAACAGGGTTAAGGCACTTTTCACCAAGCCCCAGGTAGAGGCATTTTGGCCGCGAGATTCGGTGGTGGCCAAGGGCGCACGCCGATCGTACCAAGACAGCGCCAACATATTGGCCACATTAATCAGCAGAAAAAACACCACCGTATACCCACCAATGGTGGACAGCTCGCGAAATAGATCGGCATAGCCGCCCAGGCCCACCCCCATCACAAACAGGATGAGGTAGACCAAGAGGCTAACGCTTTTGTCTATGTGCTTGAGCCAACGTTGGTTGTTGACGTTGATGCAAAAACCCACGAATAAGGGCGTTAAAATCAACAATAATGTGTAAAACATGATGCTTCTACCGCCCTATCTGTGCTTTATTCACCCACAAAGGCACGCTCAATCACGTAGTCGCCGCGCACGCCTGTCTTGGGTGAAATCGCCAAGCCAAACTCGTCCAACATCAGGCTTAAATCTTTCAACATGCCAGGGCCGCCACAAATCATGGCGCGGTCGACGGCCGGGTCGATCATGGGCAGACCAATGTCGGCAAACAGCTTGCCGCTGCGCATTAAATCGGTGATGCGGCCCGTGTTGTGAAAGTCTTCACGAGACACGGTTGGGTAATAAATCAGCTTTTCTCTCACCATCTCACCGAGGTATTCATGGTTAGGCAACTCTTCGGTAAAGTGTTTGTAGTAGGCCAAATCTTTGACATGGCGTACGCCGTGTATCATGATGATTTTGTCAAACTGTTCGTACACGTCTGGGTCTTTGGTCACGCTCAAAAACGGTGCCAAACCGGTGCCGGTAGACAATAAATACAGGTTTTTACCTGAATTTAAGTCATCCACAATCAGCGTTCCCGTCGGCTTTTTGCTGATCAACAGCTCATCACCCACTTTTAAATGCTGCAGGCGGCTGGTCAACGGGCCGTCTTGAAC
>JAGNPU010000178.1 GCA_017989485.1 Neisseriaceae bacterium | reverse complement strand
CGCCAAGAAGGCGCATAAGGACGGCACGACCTTAAAGGCGTCGGCGCTGGCCTTGGGCTATTTAAGCGAGGCCGAGTTTGATGCCTGGGTACGGCCTGAAGACATGGTGGGCAGCATGAAGTAAGGCAGCGCTTGGTTGAAGCCCACCGATGGTGGGCTTTTTTGTGGGTCAGCGGTTTGGTTTCGCACTGGGTGCGTCAGTTTGTGGGATAGGCCTTATTCATTTAGGTAAATTGGGTTATATTAAAGAAACAATATCAGGTTTTTTGAGGCTGGCCTTTGTTATAGTTTTTTTCAATTATAAATATAGTTTCAATAAGTTTTTTATTGGATTAGTATGAAGATATTGCGTTTGCATTGACCCATAATACTGATAAGGAGCACGACATGAACCAAAAAAAATCATCCGTTACCTTAACCCACGGCTCGGGTGCCCCCGTCGTCGACAACGACAACAGCCTGACCGCCGGCCCTAAAGGCCCGGTGTTGCTGCAAGACGCTTGGCTATTAGAAAAACTGGCCCACTTTGACCGCGAGCGGATTCCCGAGCGCGTGGTGCACGCCAAGGGCTCGGGCGCCTATGGGGTGTTTGAAGTCACCCACGACATCAGCCAATACACCCAGGCCAGTATATTCAGCCAGGTGGGCAAAAAAACCGATATGTTCATTCGTATGTCGACGGTGGCCGGCGAGCGTGGTGCGGCCGATGCCGAGCGCGACGTGCGTGGCTTTGCGATGAAGTTTTACACCGATGAAGGCAATTGGGACCTGGTGGGCAACAACACGCCGGTGTTTTTTATTCGTGACCCGTTGAAATTCCCTGATTTTATCCACACCCAAAAACGCGACCCCAAAACCAATCTGCGCGACAACACCGCGGCCTGGGACTTCTGGTCACGCACGCCTGAGAGCTACCACCAGGTGTTGATTTTGATGTCAGACCGCGGCCTGCCGACCGGCTTTCGCAACGTCGATGGTTTTGGCAGCCATACCTATAGCTTCATTAATGCGAACAACGAACGCTTTTGGGTGAAGTTCCACTTTAAAAACCAGCAAGGCCACAAGCACTTTACCGACGCTGAAGCGGCGGACAAGGTCGGCCAAACCCGTGAGTCGGCGCAAGAAGATTTATTCAATGCCATTGAGCGGGGTGATCACCCGGTTTGGAAACTATTCGTGCAAATCATGCCCGAGTCAGAGGCCAATACCTACGCCATTCATCCGTTTGACCTGACCAAGGTATGGCCACACGGTGATTATCCATTGATTCCGGTGGGTCAGTTTACCCTGAACCGCAACCCTGAAAACTACTTTGCCGAAGTCGAGCAGGCCGCCTTTACCCCTGCCAACATCGTGCCGGGCATTGGTTATTCGCCAGACCGCATGCTGCAAGGGCGGATTTTCTCCTACGGCGACACCCAACGGTACCGCCTGGGCATTAACCACACTCAAATTCCGGTGAATGCGCCACAGTGCCCTTATCACAACACCCATAAAGACGGGGCCATGCGCGTGGATGGCAACGGCGGTGGCAACGTGAATTATGCGCCGAATCGCTTTAATGACTATGTGGCCACGGGGGCACAAGAGCCACCTTTGGCTCTGGAAAAAGTGGCCTTACACTTTGACTTTAGAGACTACGACGCCGATTATTTCAGCCAACCTGCCGCTTTATACGCCTTATTTGATGCCGGTCAAAAAGACCGTACGGCGCAAAACATTGCCCGTCATATGATGGGCGTCAGCGACCCTCAGGTTGTGGATAAAGCCATTGATTTGTGGCGAAACGTGGCCCCGCAGCTGGGGGACGACGTGCGTCGTTATTTAACCCAATTCAAGGGTTAAGCACGGTTTTTTAAGTGTTAACTAAACAAAAGCCCAGCGTTTGCTGGGCTTTTTTGTGGGTGTGGGTAACTCTGTGGATAAGTCTGTGGGTTAGCTGTGGGGGAAAAGCGCTTTAAAGGCGGAAATCGCCGCATGATGGTCTTCAGCTTCAGTCACGCCGCGCACCACGGCAATGCTGCTGACGCCTGTGGATAGAACATCGGGCGTGCGCGCCAAATCAATGCCGCCGATGGCCACGGTGGGGGTGTCGCCGGCTTGCTCAACGTAGGCGCGTAGGCGCTCTAGGCCTCGGGGGCTGGCCGCCATTTCTTTGGTGGTGGTGGCGTAAATGGGGCCGCAGGCAACGTAGCTGGGTCTGATCTTTAAGGCCAGCGCCATTTCTTCGCTAGAGTGGGTGCTGATGCCGAGGCGTAAACCCGCTGAGGCAATGACGGCGAGGTCGGCCGCCACCATGTCTTCTTGGCCAAGATGCACGCCGTAGGCGCCGCATTCTATGGCCAGCTGCCAGTAGTCGTTGACAAAAAACTGGCTGTCGCTGTTGCGGGTGAGGTCAACGCAGGCCTGAATGGCGGCACGTAAGTCTTCGCCTTGTAGGTCTTTGTTGCGCAGTTGGATGGTGTCGGCGCCGGCGTCAACGCAGCGGGCCACCCATTCAACGCTGGGCACGACGGCGTAAAAGCCGAGGGGGGCTATGCAGGGGGGGAAGTTAAACGTATTCATCATAGAAAGTCCTTATGTGGGGGCGACGGGGCCAATGGTCTAGGAGGCCATTGTGGGGCGCGCCGCAATAGGACACGTCCAGCCGCAAGGTGGCCAGAGGACCGAAGTTCATCTGGCTACCGATGCGCCGCACGAGGCGGCGTGATTAGAAAAGCGAGTGTGGCTGATGCCAAAAAGGCATGCCGACGGTGGGGGTGCTGGCCTGGGCGGCCTGTCGTTCGGCCATGGGGGTCGATAAATAAGCCGTGCGGCCAGCCTTAATGGCTTGATCAAACGCCTGCGCCATGGCAATCGGATCGCCAGCCTTGGCGACGGCCGTATTCAATAATACCGCATCAAAACCCCATTCCATCACCTGACAGGCGTGTGAGGGACGGCCAATGCCGGCATCAATAATGAGGGGTACCGAGGGCAAACGTTGCCGCAACAGCTGTAGGCCGTAAGGATTGACCGGCCCTTTGCCGGTGCCGATGGGCGCGGCCCAAGGCATGAGGGCCTGACAGCCCACGTCGAGCAGGCGGCGGCAGGCGACGAGGTCTTCCGTACAGTAAGGTAACACAAAAAAGCCCTCTTTGATGAGCTGTTCTGCTGCTTTAACCAATTTTTGCATGTCGGGCTGTAGGGTGTCGTCGTCGCCAAGCAGCTCTAATTTAATCCACGGGGTGTCGAACACTTCCCTGGCCATGTGGGCGGTGGTGATGGCTTCGGTGACGTCAAAACAGCCCGCGGTATTGGGCAATAGCGGCGCGGCCATGTTTTGTAAGAGCGACCAAAACGCCTGTCCGTTTTCGGCACCGACCACGCCCTGACGGCGTAAGGCGGTGGTGATCATGGCGGGCGAGGTGAGGGCCACGGCTTCTTGGAGTACGCTCGGGGAGGGATAGCTGGCGGTGCCCAGCAGCAGGCGGCTGGCAAAGGCATGGCCGTAAAGGGTGAGGGTGTCGGTCATCATGGTCTCCTTAGCCGCCGACGACGGGCTGAACCACGTCAATGTGGTCGTCGGCCTGTAACACCGTGTCGGCATAGCGCCCTTTGGGCACAAAGGTTTGGTTAATGGCCGCGGCAAACGGCGCTTGGGCATTGATGTCGGCCAATAGCTGGGCCAGGGTATGGCCGTCGGCCACGGTCATGGGCTGATGATTCAGATAGACGATCATGGGGTGGGCTCCATCCAGGTAAAAAGGTGTGGGCGGGGTTGGGTGTCGGCCCAGTCGGGGCTGAGGCGCTGGTGTAGGCGCGCGAGGATCAGCTGGGCGGCGGCGTCGACCACCACGGGGGCAATCAAAAAACCATGGCGATACAGGCCGTTGACGTCGATGATGTTGCTGTCGTGAGCGTGGCGGATTTCCGGCAAATGGTGGGACAGCGTGGGCCGGCAATGGCTGTGCATGCTTAAAATACGGGCTTCGGCAAAGGCGGGGTGGAGGGTATGCACCGCCGACAGCAGTTCTAAGGCTGAACGCACCGACACCGGCGACAGGTCTTCGCTTTCGATTTCGGTGGCGCCGACCACGAATAGGCCGTTTTGCTTGGGCGCGCAGTAAATTGGGTAGCGTGGGTGTAACAGCCGCACCGGCCGCTGCAGGTGTACCTCGGGCGCATAGAGGCGAATGACTTCGCCACGGATGCCGCGTAGGGACGACGCCCGAGCGAGCGGCTGGGGCTGATTCCAGCGTTTTTGCGCCCCAAAACCACGGCAGTCGATGACCAGCCTGGCCTGGTTTTGTAGGGCCTCCGGCGCACAGGCGTGGTGCCAAAACAGACGCACGTTGGGGCGCTGGGCCAGGTCTTCTTGCAGCGCCGTTAAGAGCTGGCGGTTGTCGAGCTGGCCTTCGCCGCGTAGGTAGAGGCCTTCTTGAAAACGGGGCGCCAGAGCGGGCTCTAGGGCGCTCAGTTGGGCCTGATCCTGGGGGATGACGAGTGCCGCCATGGCCTCAGGGGTGAGGTAACGTTGAAGGCGGCGGCCATACAGGCTGGCTTCGGCGGCGTCTTGCGGATGCCATACCAGAAGGCTGCCGGCCTGTTGAAAAAACACGGGCTGTGCCAGCCGTTGGATGATGTCCTGCCACATCGGCAGGCTGGCCTGGCCCATGGCCATGATGTCGGGCTCGGCGGCCGTGGCCTCCGCCAGCGGCGTGAGCATGGCGGCGGCCACATAGGCCGCGGCGCCGCTGCCGTCTTCGGCACCGGCGTCATAGAGGCATAGGTTAAGGTTGGCTTGGGCCAGTTGCCAAGCCAATAAGCGGCTCACCAAGCCGCCACCGACGATGATGAAGTCGGGTTTGGGTGGGTGGGCCGCTGAGGGGGAGGCTGTCGTCATGATGGGTTAGCGATAA
>JAGNPU010000177.1 GCA_017989485.1 Neisseriaceae bacterium | reverse complement strand
TGACCGACTCTTTCTATAAGAACTCTTGGCGGGCCGCTTCTGAAACCAGCTTTGATGCCGACATCACCCGGATTTATTAAAGCCAGCCGGTTACGCACACGCCACCCTGAATCGGGGTGGCGTTTTTGTTGCGTCCTCAGAACAGCAGGCGCAAAAAAGGCCACCCTAAGGTGGCCTCATCATGATGGTGGGTATTGCCTAGCCTAGGCGGCCCAGCAAGACCTCTAACACAAACTTGCTGCCAATATAGGCCAACATCAGGCAGATAAAGCCGGCGATGACCCACTTGGCCACGGTACGACCACGCCAGGCGAAGCGGATGCGGCCCAAAATCAGTGCGGCATAAATCAACCAGGACAGAATCCCAAACACAGATTTATGGCTCCAAATAAAGCTTTGGCCAAACACGTATTCAGAGAACACGGTGCCGCTCAATACCGAGATGGTCAGCAGCACAAAGCCAAAACCTATGGTCTGAAACATCAACCGTTCCAAGCCCAACAGCGGCGGCAAAAACTGCACCAGGCTGGAAATATTGCGCTTGTGTAAGTCACGCTCCAGCTTCCACACCAAAATGGCCAGCAGCGTCGACACCCCAAACAGGCTATAGGCCGAAATCGAGGCCAGCAGGTGCACCAGAAACGGCAGGTTGCTGACGCCGTAGCCCATATGCTGACCCGGCAAGAAAAAGCACAACACCAAGGACACCGTTGCCCAGGGGAACAGCAACAGCTGCAGGCCTTGTAGCCGATGATAAAAGCTACCGGCCCAGTACATGAGCAACATCAGCCAGGTGGTCATGTTTAAGGCCGTGCCAAACCCCATGAAAATCATGTTGTGGCTAAACATGCTGCCCCACACGTAATAAGCATGGACAAATAAGGCCACCCCCAAGACGGCGTGTTCACGCACAATGGGGTACACTGCACCAGCCGACGTTCGCCAAAAGCGATAAATATAAATACTCATCCCCGCGTAGGTGAGTAACAACCCTAGAAATAACCACAGTATCATTTATTCTTCCGTTTCCTGTTTAAAAGGCTTGTGCTCGTGTAAAATGACCCTATTTTATCAGGTTCCACTAGTCTAAGTGAATTATTAAAGGACATCCTAGATGTTAGACAATCTATCTAGCCGCTTGGGGCAGCTGGTTAAGACCATGCGTGGTCATGCCCGCCTCACGGAAGAAAATATCCAAGATGGCCTGCGACAGGTTCGCATGGCACTGCTTGAGGCCGACGTTGCCCTACCCGTCGTGAAATCATTCGTGGCCACGGTGAAAGAAAAAGCCATGGGCCATGAGGTCATTGGCAGCCTGACGCCAGGCCAGGCCTTTATTGGCGTGGTCAACGACGCCTTAACCGACTTAATGGGCAAGGAAAACGACGCGCTCAACCTGGCCGCCGTACCGCCAGCGATTATTTTGATGGCGGGTTTGCAAGGCGCGGGTAAAACCACCACCGTCGGTAAGCTGGCCCGCCTGTTGAAAACAGAGCAAAAGAAAAAAGTCTTGGTGGTGTCTGCCGACGTGTATCGTCCTGCCGCCATTGAACAGCTGCGCCTGCTGGCGGAGCAGGTCGAGGTTGAATTTTTCCCTTCCGACACCAGCCAAAAACCGGTGGCCATTGCCGAAGCGGCCTTGGACTACGCCAAGAAACATTATTTTGACGTCTTGATGGTGGATACGGCCGGTCGTTTGGCCATAGACGAAGCCATGATGGCCGAAATCAAGGCCTTACACGCCGCCATCAATCCGGTGGAAACCCTGTTTGTGGTGGATGCCATGCAGGGGCAAGATGCGGTCAACACCGCTCAGGCCTTTAATGAGGCCCTGCCCTTAACCGGCGTGATTCTGACCAAAATGGACGGCGACTCGCGCGGCGGCGCGGCCCTATCGGTGCGCCACGTCACCGGCAAACCGATTAAGTTTATCGGCGTGGGCGAAAAAGTCACCGGACTAGAAGCCTTCCACCCCGACCGCTTGGCCAACCGTATTTTGGGCATGGGCGACGTGCTGTCGCTGATTGAAGACGTGCAAAAAGGCATGGACCATGAAGCGGCCGAAGAAATGGCCAAGAAGTTCAAAAAAGGCAAAGGCTTTGACCTCAATGACTTTAAAGCCCAAATGCAGCAAATGAAAAACATGGGCGGCATTGAATCCTTGCTGTCAAAAATGCCGGGCCAGTTTGCCGAGGCCGCCAAAAACGTGCCAGAAGGCACGGCGGACAAAGCCATGGGCCGCGTTGAGGCCATCATTAACTCGATGACCGAAAAAGAACGCAAAAACCCTGCCCTGATCAAGGCCAGTCGCAAACGGCGGATCGCCATTGGCTCTGGGGTGAGCGTGCAAGAGGTCAATAAAATGCTCAAACAGTTTGAACAGTCCCAGAAAATGATGAAGCAATTCAGCAAAGGCGGCATGGGCAAGCTGATGAAGATGGCCGGCGGCATGAAGGGCCTCAAGGGCATGCCCAAATTCTAAACCCAACCCAGAGCAATGCTCTGGGTTTTTTTGTCTTCAAAATAAAGGCAAACCATGGAAACGTTCACCATTAAACGACTCAGCACCCCCACCGTTTTTAAACTATTGCTCACAGACCTGCTGTGTGGCGGTATGCCGCTCGCACTGCTACTGGCCGTTTTTGCCAGCCTGGGCGCCGAAGTGTTTCAATTTAACGGTGCCTTTGTCACTGGCCCCGTGGCCCTGATTGGCCTGCCCCTCTTTGTCTTTATCCTAATCTTACTTGGCAGCCTCTTTTTGGGCACGGTCATCAGCCTAGGCCTGTGGCTGTATGCGCGTTTTAAGCCTTTCCACCTGCATTATGCCAAACACTAGGCCTATGACCGGGTTTTGGTCAGGGCAAAACCCAGCAGCAGCAGCGTCAAATAGCCCACAAAGGCGGCCGACACGGCCTTGCCCTCTAGCCAAACCGACAGCACCACCGCCACCACGGGAAAAATCAAAAACACAAACGACAGGGTGATCGGGCTGAGCTGTTTCAACAGCTGAAAATAGGCCAAAAACCCCAGCACCGAGGCCACCAGGCTAAGGTAAAGCAGGGCCGCAATGGACAGGCCTGAAACATCGCCCAGATGCGGGCCCTCTACCCAGCCCCCCACGGCCACCAGCAGCACGGCCGCCACGCCCAGCGGCAGGGTATTTAAGGTCAGCGGATGCACGTCGGCACCGTGTTTTTTGGCGTAGACGTAATAGCCAGCGTGCATGATGGCGGCGGCGAACACCATCACCCCACCCCAGATATTGTCATACGTAAAGCTGCCCTGCTCATGCAAAATCATCGTCAAGGCAAAAAAGCCCAGCAGGATGCCGACCATCTGTTTTAGCCGTATCGGCGTGCCCAAAAACAGGGCCGAAAAAATCAGCAGCCAGATGGGCATGGTGCTGAAGATTAACGCCGCCAGGCCGGAGGATACCGACAGCTCGCCCACGTTAATCAATAAGTAGGGCAGGCCAAAATAGCCTAGGGTACTGGCCACAAAAAAGCCGCCCTGGCCCTTGGCCCAAAGTATGGGGGCCTTAAAATACCAGGCCAGCAGCACAAAGACGGGAAAGGCCAATAAAAACCGTAGCCCCGCCGCCAGCATGGGCGGCACCGTCGCCACCGCCAGCTTAATGCCCAACCAGGTGGTGCCCCAGGTCAAACACACAATCACAAACAGACCGGCCGCCACCCAGGGCAAAGCCCATATACTGCCCACCTTCTTCTCTATCCTCATCCCTACCCCATTGCCTTGATGGCCGTTTCAGGGCACAATCATTGTACCCCTTACAATAAAATTGTTGCGATACAATCATCGCAACATCGCCACCTTACTGAGGCCAAGCATGCCTGTCAATCGCTATATTGATACCCTTACAATCATCAAAAACCACCCGTCTACGCCGAGCCTGCCGCTGTATCGGCGCATTGCCGAAGCGGTGAGCACGGCCTTAAGCTGCCGCCGCATTCTGCCGCACACCAAGCTGCCGCCCATGCGCCTCTTGGCTGACGAATTAAAGGTCACCGTCGGCACGGTCAAGCGCGCCTACGATGAATTGGAAAAACGTGGCCTGCTCAAATGCACGGTGGGCGACGGCTGCTACACCCAATCGCCGCAGGCGCGGCAGGCGACTGATTTTTTGAATGCGCCCGCCGATGATGCGGCCCAGGGCACGATAGACCTGGCCCACAACGCCCACATACTGGACCAACAGGCGCTGACCCTGTTTGCCAGCGCCTTACAAGACCTGGCCCAAAACCCACGACGCATGGCCGAGGTTCATCAATACAGCCCCGACGTCGGCCTCTTGCGTCACCGCGAAATGGCCACACAATGGCTTAAGCTAAGCCAGGTGACGACGACGGCCGATCAGGTGTTAATCACCAACGGTGCCCAGCACGGGCTGTTTTGCGCCCTGTCGGCGCTGTGCCGCAGCGGGGATGGCATTGCCGCAGAACACCTCAGCTACCCCGGCCTCACCATGGCGGCCCGCACCCTGGGCCTGCGCCTACACGGCTTGGCCATGGACGAACAGGGGCTGATGCCCGAGGCGCTGCTGGCCCTGATTGCCAAAAGCAAGCCGCGGCTGCTCTACCTCAGCCCCACCATTCACAACCCCACCACCCTCACCATGCCTGCCGCCAGACGTCAGGCCTTAGCCGACATCTGCCGCCAGCACGGCATTGGCATCGTCCAAGACGAAGCCTTAGGCGTGCTCAGCGACAGCGACCTGCCCAGCTTCACGACACTATTGCCCGAGGCCACCGTGTTGCTGAGCTGCCTGTCCAAGGCCATTTCGCCCGGCCTGCGCATCGGTTATGTGGCGGCGCCACTGCCGTGGGTGCCGCTGCTGGCGGCCAGCCTCCGCGCCAGCTGCTGGATGGCCAGCCCCTTGTCCATCGACATTGCCAGCCAGTGGCTGGCAGACGGCACGATGTTCAGCC
>JAGNPU010000176.1 GCA_017989485.1 Neisseriaceae bacterium | reverse complement strand
GGCGCATCACTCAAGGCTGGGATGAGGTCAGCCGTGGCCTGTTTGGGTATTCCCCTAAGCGCTAGCGGGCCTGCCCCCAGCCGCTGACCATGACCAATAGGCCAGCAAACACAATGGCGGCGCCCAGCCAGTCGGTTTGGCTGAGCCGAATGCCATCTATCCAGCGCAGCCACAGCAAGGCGGTGAGTACGTAGACGCCGCCGTAGGCCGCATAAATTTTGCCGCTGGCGGCGGGGTGTAGGGTGAGCAACCAGGCAAACAGCCCTAGGCTTAGGGCGCCCGGCAGCAGCAGCCAGGCGCTGCCGTTTTGTTTGAGCCATAGCCAAGGGAGATAGCAGCCAATGATTTCGGCCAGGGCGGTGAGGAAAAACAGCAGGATGGTCTTGATCATGAGGCGTCTTTGACAAAATTAAGGATGAAGTCGGCAATGCTGTGTGGCTGATTGAGGTCTAGCAGCGGCAGTTGGGTGGCGGCCAGGGCCTCAGGTTGGGCCTCGGCATCGCAGGCAAGCGCCACCACGTGCGCGTCTAAGAGCGTGGCCAAAGGCTTGCCCACGGCGGTGCGATACAGGGTGATTTTTGGGAGGGGCTCATGTTTAAAGCCTTCCACCAAGACCACGTCGACGTCTTGAAACCGCTGTGCCAGCTCGGTGAGGCTGGGCGGTGCGGTGGGGGTTTCGGTCATCAAGGCCCAGCGCTGATCGCACACCACCATGGTTTGGCCGGCGCCACGGTGGCGCAGCTCATGGCTGTCCTTGCCCGGGGTGTCGACGTCGACGTTGTGGTGGCTGTGCTTGATCAGCCCAACCCGTAGGCCCTGCTGGCTGAGCAAGGGGATTAAGGCCTTAAGCAGGGTGGTTTTGCCGGTGCCGCTGTGGCCGACGATGCCGAGTAATAGAGGGTGCATAAGGCCTGCCGTGTAAAGAGGAGTAATAATGGCCAAACTGTACCTGAGTCTGAGGCGGCTGTAAAAGCCGTGGGTCAGGCCTTGGCCAGTGCGGGTAGGGTCAGGGCGCGTTCGGCAAAGGGGTGGTCTTTGTCCTGATGCACGAATAAATACGCGTCGTCAGCGGGCGGGACGACCACCTCGAAACCGTTGTCGTTCTTGGGGGTAAAGCCCAGGGCCACCGGTCTCTGGGCGCTTTTTGCCAACGCTGCCATAATCACGTCTAAGGGGGCTTTGGCGGCACCATACACGTCGTATAACAGGGTGTGGTCATCTTCTTCGGCCACAATGGCGACCACGTCGAATTCGGGCAAATAAAACACACACTGGGCCAAGTGCTGGCTGCAGTAAAACATCAGCAGGCCCCAGTTACCGCGTAGGGGCAGTTCGGCATAGCCGTTGCCGTAGGCAAAATAGCGACGCAGGCGCGCCACGTCTGGTGCTTGGTTCATGTTTAAGGCCAGGCAGGGGCTAGGCCGTGGGGACAGACGGCGTTGGTGTTGATGCGTCTGGGCGGGCACAAAGCCATAGCGAGGATAAAAGGCCAACACGCTGGCGTTGGCGTACAAATAGAGCGCGTCGCACTGAGGCAGCCAACGGGTTAAGACCTGTTGCATCAGGGCATCGGCCAGGCCGCGGTGGCGATGCTCGGGGTGGGTCATGACGGTGCCGATTTGGCCATAGGTTTTGGCCACGCCCTGATACTCGGTGGGGATGCGATTAAATGACACGTTGGCGACCACCTGATGGTCATGTATGAAGACGTGGGGGTGGTAGTCGTCTTGCCAATACCCTTGCTGATACCACGGTTCGAAGTCTAGGCCAAACGTCTGTTGGCTGAGGGCGTTAAAGCTGGTGCGCCAGGCCGTGTTTTGGGCAATGTTGTCATGATATTCATAGGTTTGGCCGCTGAGGGTGAGGGGGGACATGATGGGTTACTCGATAGGGTTTGGGCGCTTGGCGCCGTCAAAAAAGAGAATCCACACCCGCTCAACCGCCTCATTGAGGGTGACGTTGCCCAAGTAGACTTGTACCCAGGCAATGGCGATGTGGGTGTGTAGGCCGTTGGTCACCCAGGCTAGGGGCAGGCGTGGGTCGAAATAGCCTTGTGCATCAAGCGTGGCCAAGGTGGCGTAATAGGGGGCGAGCGTCGCTTGGATCAGGCGGTCAAATGCCTTAGGGGCTTTGTTGTTGGGGTAGTAAAACAAAAAATACACCTTGTCCCCTTGGGCCGTTAGGGCATGGATGATGGTCCGTAGGCGCTGTTCTGCTGCGTGTTCTTGGGGCAATGCCGCCAGGGCAGTGCGCAAAGCCTGTAGGGCATGATCGGCCATGGCGGCAAACAGGCGGTCGCGGCTGTCGAAGTGGCGATGAAAGGTGGCCTTGCTGATGCCGGCGGCAGCGGCAATCTCTTGTATGGTGGCGGTTGGATTGAGGCTGATGAAGGGTAGGGCTGCGTCAATAATGTGTTGCTGACGGGGGGTGATTGGGTTCATGTGAGACTTTTTTGTCGCAAATGAGACTATTTTGTCTCATGTTAAGGGTTAAGTCAATAGAGGTTAATTCTCTGCTTTATGATGGTTTATGCTTAAACCATAGAGTGCTATAGTTTGGGCTTAATCTGCAACCGTTTAAGGCGATAGGAGGGGTAATGGAGAGATTTAAGGGGCAGGTGATTTGGGTCATCGGCGCATCTTCCGGCTATGGTGAAGCGTTGGCCCGTGCCTTGGCCGATGCTGGCGCCTTGCTGATTCTGTCGGCCAGGCGTTATGGGCGACTACGTGACATTGCGGCGTCTTTGACCGCACAAGCCAAAGTGGTGCCTTTGGATTTGGCCGAACCCGAGGCCTTTGACGCTAAGGTTGCTGCGGCGATCGCCTGTTTTGGCCACGTTGATCGGGTGATCTTTACCGGTGCCGTGGCGCAAAATGGCACGGCTTTGGCCACCACGCCAGAAACGGCTCGCCACATTATGGCGGTGGATTATGTGGCCTATACGGAATTGACGCGGTCGTTACTGCCCCATTTTCTGGCGCGTGAAAGCGGTCACATTGTGGTGACTTCAGGCCTTTTGGCCACCCTAACCCTGCCGGGTCGCTCCTCTTATGCGGCTGCCAAGGCGGCACTACATGGGTATTTTGGCTGTTTGCGGGCCGAAGTGCTGTCGGCAGGCATTGCGGTGACGCTGTTGGTGCCTGGGGCATTAGACACAGAATTAACGCGGCATGCCTTGAATGCGGCCGGTGAGGCGCTCAATACGCCACCGTCGGGTACCGGTTGCGCCGTGGCGGTGGCGGCAGAGCAATCTTTGCAGGCGATTGCGGCCCAGGTTTATGAAGCGTACATCGGCATTGAGGATGCCTCTTATCGGCTGTGGCGACTGACTCGAGCGGATCCGAATAAGGGCATGGCGATGCTGCTGGCGAGCTTGCCACAGGTTAATCATAAATGACGGGGTGATCGTGCTCGCCACGGCCTAATCTGGTTTTGACGGCTTTCTGAAACGGGCAAATGGGCATCGGCACGGTTGGCCTGAGGCCAAAGTACGCCCCGCCTCTTTTTAAAATTTGATTAAAGTGCAACAGTTTGTATTTAATCTCGTTTGGGCCGGGAATTTATTGTCATTTGGGTGTGACTAAGCTACAGTCAATGGCTGTAGGATGGCATGCCCATAGAGGCCGCCGCACACACCAAGAATTGGTTACAAACAACATAATAAAGAAAGCAAGAAGGTCAGTCATGCAGACGCATAAACGCAAGGCGCTCTTAGTGGTCAGTTCTCATCATGAATTAGGGGAAATCGAGAAAGCCACCGGTTTTTGTTATGAAACCCTAGCGATGAACTATTGGGGCTTATTGGATTATGGTTTTGACGTCGATATTGCCTCGATAGCGGGCGGGCACGCGCCGGCCAACCCCATTTACCTGGCCCAAGTGGCCGAGCGCAGTAAGTCTTTACGGCGTTTGTTAACCCATGGGGCCAGCGTGGCCAAGGTAGAGCACACGCTAGCGATTGCCGACATTGATGTGGCGGATTACGCCATGGTGGTGTTGGTGGGGGGCTATGGTGCGCTGTGGGATTTTGCCGCGTCCACGCATTTGGCCTATTTGGTCAGCCAGTGCTTTGATGAAGGCATCTTGTTGGGGGCCATTGGTGAAGGGGTTTCGGGCTTGGTTTATGCCCGCATGACCACCACCGGCTGTGAGGCCGCCGACGTGCCCGTGGTGGACGGTCGTCAACTCACCTGTTTCAGTGATGCTGAGTTGGAGGCCGCCGGAGTATTGACCTTAGTGCCGTTTTCCCTACAGCAAAAGCTGGCGGCGCAAGGCGCCACGCTTAGTTTTAACACCGCCCATGAACCCTGTGTTCGGCGTGATGGCGATCTGGTGACAGGGCAAAACGCTGCCTCTGCCGACCTCGTGGTACAGGCTTTGTTGCAACGGCATCGAGCGCGATTCATCTAAACTAAGCCACAGGCAAGTCGTCTAGACTTGCTTTTTTTTACGGATATTTTTGGGGCGATGGGACATGGAGTCTTGGTTTTCCGCATTTTTGGGCCTGTTGTTGACCGTGGGGGTATTGATTGCCATTCCTGGCCCCAGCGTGCTGTACATCATCGGCCAAGCCTTGGCCTTTGGCCGGCGCAATGCCTTATATGGCGTATTGGGCAATACCTTAGGCTGTGGGCTGACCGGGCTGTTGGTGGTGGTGGGCTTAGGCTACGTATTGGCGTTGCTGCCGTGGCTGCAAACCGTCATCGTGGTGGCTGGCGCCCTGATGTTGCTGTGGTTGGGTGGGCAATACATGCGCCAGGCGTGGCGACCAGGGGCACAGTCTCAGGCCCTGATGCAGGCCAAGCCCGGCCAGTCTTTTCGGGTTGGCTTCGTGGTCGGTGCCACCAATCCTAAGGTGTTGATTATGTTTGGGACCATCGTGCCCAGCTTCATGCCTAAAGCCGACAGCATGGCCGTCAACCCGACGTTGTTGCTGTTGCTGTTGGCAACCGTCCCCATTGTGACCGG
>JAGNPU010000175.1 GCA_017989485.1 Neisseriaceae bacterium | reverse complement strand
CTGCTGTGTGTCTGGTCCTGTCAGGTAACTCTATCCCTCACGCAGAAACAGGCTGCGGTAAGAGGCATACATCGTGATCATCATCACCGGCCCCAAAACCACCATCAAGATCAGCGCCAAGAGTAAAAACAGCGGCATAAACATCATGGTCATCATTAAAAACAGCAGGCAAACCAGAGACAATAAGGTCAGCAACAGATAAAACACCAGGCCGGGCAGCAGGTTTTTCTTCACCGCCATCAGGCTCATTTTCACCGCACTGAACGCAGGCACATCATGCAACACAATGAGGCTGGGGCTAAACCAAATCAGGGCATAATAAAACAGCATCGCCACCAACAGCCCGACGACAAACAGAATCAAAAACCCCATCCTAGCGCCCCCTGAAGCAAAATATTCGGTCACATTCATCATGCCGTCATGGCTGATGATGGCGGCCAAAACCTCAAAGCCTAAGAATAAGCCCAGCAGGCCATACAGCGCCACCATCAACACCACCAAATACAAGACCTGAATCAGGGCCAGGCCCAACAATGGCCATAAATGGGTTTTAAACGGCCTAAAAACCAGGCCCAAATCGAATTCACCGGTTCGGTATTGATGGTCACACAACAGCATTAAGCCCCCGATCAGCACAGGGGTCAGCAAAAACTGAATAAATTCGCCGAATGGCACATAGCGGGCAATCGCGTTCACCACCATAGACCCGATGATGGCCAGAATCATCAGCCCAATCCACATGCCGGTTTTACCACGAAACAAACGCCAGGCACTGCTGATCCAGTCGGCCCCCACGCCTGCGTGTCGAGACTGGGCATCAGGCACAAACGCGGACTGGGCCTCTGGTGGCGTGTGCGCAAAAGAACTAGGGTGTAAAGGATCCATGGGCATGACTCTTTTCTAAAGGGTGAATGTACGGGCGTGCCTCAGCCAGCAGCATCAGGCATATACGATGATATAAATCATACCCCAAACCATGGCAAATACATACCCAAACCGTATTTTTTGTCCCTTCGCCCACACTCTAATGCTTAGGCGATGAATTGCTGAGCGGCCATAAACGCCACAAAACAATTGATTTTGGGCAAGACCGCTCGATCCGGCAAGTACAATAAATGTACGGATCGTGGCAAAGGTAGATGCTCTGCCAGAAGCGCCACGAGCCGCCCTGCCTTGATGTCTTTCGCCACCAAAAACTCCGGCTGCATCATCACGCCGTTGCCGGCTAAAGCTGCCTGTCTGAGCACCTCGCCATCATTGCTGTTCAACACCCATTCGGTAGGCCAGGCGATGGCGGCCTCGCCATCACGTAATGACCAGTTAAAAGAATGGGTCCAAGTGCTGTGGCCTAGCAGCCGATGCTGGGCCAAATCCTGTGGTTTTTTGGGGTGGCCGTATTCGGCCAAATACTCGGGCGCCGCACAAATCACCATTTGATAAGACATCATGGGCTTGGCCACCAGCGGCAGGTCCGGCTTTAAGTCGCCAATGCGAAACACACAGTCAAAGCCATCTTCTAACAAATCGACGATTTGGTTGCCCAACACCAGCTCCACGTTAATCAATGAATACCGCCGCATGAATTGGGCAACCAGCGGCGCCAATACCTCCGAGCCTAAGGTCATGGGAGCACTGATGCGCAATCGGCCCTGTGGCACGGCATGAAAATGAGCCATGCCCTCATAAGCTCGCGACACCTCATCTAAGGCCTGCTTGGCGGCCTCGTAAAAGGCCCATCCCGCTTCGGTTACCTGCATCTGTCGGGTGGTACGCAGCAACAGCTTGGTCTTTAAGGTCTCTTCCAAAAACACAATGTATTTGCTCACCATCACCGTCGACATGCCTAAGGCCTGTGCGGCTTGGGTAAAGCTGCCTTTATTCACCACGCTGCGAAACACGGTCATTGCCTTTAACTGATCCAATATTAACTCCAGGTTAATTATGTTTGAATTAAAACGGTATTTATTAAATTCAGGTTAATTATACAATGGCTTTTATTCGTCGTCTCATCATTGTAGAAAGCCCCTTATGACCATCCCCTTCAATCTGCTTGCCCCTTTTCCTAAAGTAACCCTCATAGACGGCCCTACGCCCATCCAACGGCTGTCGCGTCTAGAATCGGCCCTAGGCTTAAATGCTCAAGACATACGGCTGTATATGAAGCATGATGATGCACCAGTCTTGGGCGGCGGTGGCAACAAGCTGCGCAAACTCGAATTTCATTTTGGCCACGCCTTGGCCAATCACGCCAACGTCATCATCACCACCGGCGGCCTCCAGTCCAACCACGCCCGTCTGACCGCGGCAGCCTGTGCACGGCTGAATCTGCGCTGTATTCTGGTGCTCTCCTCTCCCGTCCCCCTAAGTGACGAAGACTATGTAAACAACGGCAACACCCTCCTCAATAATCTGTTGGGTGCCGAGGTCCATTTAGTGCCCCCGACCACCACGGCAGCGGCCATGATTGCTCAGTTGACCCAAGACTTAACCGCTCAAGGCCTGGTGCCCTACTTCATGCCCACCGGCGGCTCTACCGCCACAGGCTGCTTGGGCTACGTCAATGCCGCACTGGAAATCATCGCCCAAGAACAGGCGCTAGGCCTGACCTTTGATCAGGTATTATTGGCCAACGGCAGCTCCGGCACCCACGCCGGCCTCAGCGCGGGCTTCGCCGTGGCCCAACACCCAACTCAGGTAAAGTCTTATGCCGTTTTGGCCAACCGACAGGTAACCCAAGAACAAACCCATACTTTGGTGGCCGAAACGCTGGCGCTACTTGGGTCTGCTAACATGGCGGCCAACGTGACGATTAACGTCGACGATGGCCAGTTGGGCCAAAGCTATGGCCTGCCCACGGCCGAAATGAAAAGTGCGTTGCACTGTTTGGCCCGAACGGAAGGCCTGCTGCTTGATCCGGTGTACTCAGGCAAAGCCTTTGCTGGGCTCATCCATGACCTACGCCAAAATAGCTTTGCCCCAGGCAGCAAGCTGTTGTTCTTGATGACCGGCGGCACGCCGGCCCTATATGCCTATAAAGATCATTTGGCTGACTAAGTCCAGGCGCCTAATGAGGCCGCGCCCGTGCCTGATGGCTTCGTCGTCAATGGCGTATTGATCATTGTTCGTCAAGACGCGACAACGCCACGGCAAAAGCCGTGGCGTTGTCGATGCGGCAGAAACTAAGCCATCATTCGGCCCAGCATGAAGCCTATTTAATGTCCTTCACCCAAGCCCCATAACCCGCCTGAGCCATGTCGGCCAAAGGGATAAACCTCAGGCTGGCCCCGTTGATGCAATAGCGTAACCCCCCTCTTTTGGGCGGTCCGTCCGGAAACACGTGGCCTAGGTGGGAATCGGCGACGGCGCTGCGCACCTCAATGCGGCGCATATTGTAGCTTAAATCCTCTTTTTCAATCACGGCACTGGCCGTGATGGGCTGCACAAAGCTGGGCCAGCCACACCCCGACTGATATTTATCCGTCGAAGCAAACAGGGGCTCGCCGCTGACCACGTCGACGTACAGCCCGGGGTCAAACAAGTCGTCGTAGGCATGGCTAAAAGCCCGTTCCGTACCCCCATCTTGGGTAATCTGATATTCGGCACGGCTTAAGCTTTGCTTTAATGTTTTGGCGTCAGGCTTCACAAAACGGTTGGCGTCAAAGTCTGGGCTGGCTGTTTTGGCCTTGCCTGGCAAAGGTTCATCCGCCTTACTTAAGTCAACGTGGCAATAGCCATTGGGATTTTTTAATAAGTAATTCTGATGATATTCCTCGGCATCATAAAACTGGGTCAGAGGCTGGTTTTCCACCACTATCGGCTTTTGATGGCGCGTCTGCAACTGGCTCAGCGCCGCGGCCACCACGGCCTGTTCGGCCGGATCGGTGGTGTACACTCCGGTGCGGTACTGGGCGCCCCTATCGTTTCCCTGCTGGTTGAGGCTGGTGGGGTCAATAATTCGGAAGTAATACTGTAAAACATCATTCAGGCTCAGCTTATCGGCGTCATAAAGGACTTTCACGGTTTCGGCATGGCCGGTGTTTTTATAAACCACGTCTTCATAACTCGGGCGTTCCGTACGCCCATTGGCATAGCCCGACACCGCATCGACCACGCCATCTATCCGCTCAAAATAGGCTTCCACCCCCCAGAAACACCCGCCAGCCAAATAAATGGTGCGCACATTAATCGGCACCGCTGCCTGATCCACCTTAGGCTGGTAAAACGTCAGTTCCGGTGCGCGCAGATTGGCCTCGGGGTTTTGCAACAGCGCCAAGGCCTGTGGCTTGCTGATGCTGCCTTTGACGATGCGCTGCAGCTGGCCCTTAGCGTCCACGACCGCCCAGCTGGGGTAGACGCTGACGCCAAGGCTTTTGACCAGCTCACCGCTAGGATCCAGCAGTACCGGCAGTTGCGGATAACTGACGCCACGATACCACTGTTTAAAATCATTGAGTGGCTGCTCGCCCAACACGCCCGGCGAAGCCACGGTCACCACATTTGCGCCTTTAAAATCCGCATCATTCACCCACGCCTCGGTGACGGGCAGTTCGGACAGGCACAAAGGACACCAGCTGGCCCATAGTTTCACCAAGGTAGGCTGCTTGCCCTTAATGTGGTCACTGCTGGGCCGACCTTCTGTGTCTTGAAAGGTGTTCAGCAACTGCCCTATCGACGCCGCTTCGGCTTGGCTGACAAAGCCTATGCTCGGCCGCCACCACGCCAATAGGCTTAACAACAGCGCCGCCAGCAGAACGCCTTTTAACCACATCGTTTTCATGTTCTATCCTTTATAGATGCCCCTCGAGGGCGACTCATTTGACGCCATGGCCGACGGGCAGCGCGGGCGATCGTCGCCCAAACAGACGGCCACACCCATTGTGGCACACAAACCTCATGACGATAGTCTTTTTTCTTGCGGATGGGCCACCGCACAATAACGACGGGGCGTGATCCCTAAGCGCTGTTGAAATAG
>JAGNPU010000174.1 GCA_017989485.1 Neisseriaceae bacterium | reverse complement strand
CAAGGCCATTGCGATTTTGGGCCGCTTGGGCGGGGACATTCGGGATTATAAATTTCCGCGGCAGGTGAATGAGCAAGGCCTGCCCGTTGTGGCCATCCCCACAACGGCTGGCACGGGCTCAGAATGTACCCGGTTTACCATCATTACCGATGAGGATAGCCAGGAAAAAATGCTGTGTGTCGGCACCGGCTTTATGCCGGTGGCGGCCATTGTTGACTACGGTTTGACCTTGAGCGTGCCCCCCCGTACCACGGCAGACACCGGCATTGATGCCTTAACCCATGCGATTGAGGCCTATGTGAGCAAAAAGGCCAATTTGTTCAGTGACCAACAGGCCCTGGCTGCGATGCGGTTAATTGGGCCCCATTTGGCGCGCGCCTATCACAATGGCGGTGATGAGGTGGCCCGCGAGGCGATGATGTTAGGCGCTACTCTGGCTGGGCTGGCGTTCTCGAATGCGTCTGTGGCCTTGGTGCATGGCATGAGTCGCCCCATCGGGGCATTTTTCCATGTGCCGCATGGCTTATCCAATGCGATGTTGTTGCCCAGCGTGACGGCGTATTCATTGAGTGCGGCGCCTGAGCGTTATGCCGACTGTGCCAAGGCCATGGGCGTGGCGTTGCTAGACGATGAGGTGGCGGTGGCCAATCAAAAATTATTGTCCGCTCTGGTACAGCTGAATCAAGATTTAAAAGTCCCCACCTTGGCGGATTTTGGCGTCAGTAAAAGCGAGTTTGATCGTGTGGTGAGCACGATGGCGGAACAGGCTTTGGCCTCAGGGTCACCGGCGAATAATCCGCGCGTGCCCTCGGTGCCGGAACTGGTGGCCATGTATCAGGCTTTGTGGACAGAAACAGTTTAATCATCATCAATAAAGGAGTCAGACATGGAGACCATCGGTCACTTTATCAATGGACAGCGGGTGGCAGACAATGGCCGCCACCAAGACGTGTACAACCCTGCCACGGGCGGGGTCAGCAAGCAGGTGGCCTTGGCCAGTGCCGAGACGGCGGCGGCGGCGGTGGCGGCCGCCGAAGCGGCGTTTCCCGAGTGGCGCAATACGCCGGTGTTGCGCCGGGCCCGAATCATGTTTCGGTTTAAGGAACTGTTAGAACAGCACAGCGATGAGATTTGCGCCCTGATTGGGGCCGAACACGGCAAGATTCTGCATGATGCGGCGGGTGAGCTGGCGCGCGGCATTGAAAACGTTGAATACGCCTGCGGTGCGCCTGAGTTTTTAAAAGGCGAGTACAGCAAAAATGTGGGGCCCAATATAGACTCATGGAGTGAGTTCCAGCCCTTGGGCGTGGTGGTGGGGATTACCCCGTTTAACTTCCCGGCCATGGTGCCGTTGTGGATGTACCCGATGGCCATTGTGTGCGGCAACTGTTTTGTGCTGAAACCGTCTGAACGAGACCCCAGCGCGACGTTATTCATTGCCGAGCTATTGCATCAGGCGGGCCTGCCCGCCGGCGTGATCAACGTGGTGAATGGGGACAAGGAGGCCGTGGATGCCTTATTGCATGACCCCCGCGTGCAGGCCGTGAGTTTTGTGGGCTCGACGCCGGTGGCCGAGTCTATTTACGCCACGGCAAGTGCCAATGGCAAGCGCTGTCAGGCGCTGGGCGGGGCCAAAAATCATGCGATTGTGATGCCGGACGCGGATTTGGACAATGTGGTGTCGTCACTGCTGGGGGCCGCATTTGGGTCGTCGGGCGAACGCTGTATGGCGCTGTCGGTGGCGGTCACCGTGGGCGATGACGTCGCCGATGCGCTGGTGGCCAAAATGGCGGACGCCATGCAGGCGCTGAAGGTGGGCGAGTATCAGAATCAGGACAATGATTTTGGCCCAGTGATCACCCGTGCCCATCAGCACACCATTGAGGCGCACATTGCCAGCGCCCAGGCGCAAGGCGCGGTGGTGGTCGTGGACGGGCGTGGGGCGCAGCCTAAGGGCTATGAGCAGGGCTTTTTTGTGGCGGCGACGCTGATTGATCACGTGGATGAGGCGATGGACAGCTACCGCGCGGAGATTTTTGGGCCGGTTTTACAAATCGTGCGGGTCGACAGCATGCAGGCGGCCATGGCCTTAATCAACGCCCATGAATACGGGAATGGCACGTGTATTTACACGCGCGATGGCGAAGCCGCCCGCTATTTCAGCGACCATATTCAGGCCGGGATGGTGGGCATTAACGTGCCCTTGCCGGTGCCGGTGGCCTATCATAGTTTTGGGGGCTGGAAGCGGTCTTTGTTTGGTGATTTATATGCCTATGGGCCAGATGGCGTGCGCTTTTATACGCGCCGTAAAACCATTACCCAGCGTTGGCCGAGCGCCGATTTGCGGGAAGGCAGCCAGTTTGCCATGCCGAGCTTAAGCTGAGGCTAAACGCATCACCGGGTGCCCCATCATGGGCCACCCGGTTTTTTATTGGAATAAGCGGCTCAGCTCTGAAGCCGCTTTTTTTAAGTCGGGCTCGAACCGTTTTAAGTCTTCTAAGCTTTTGCGTATGGTGGGGGCGTGGGTATACAAACACGCAATCAGGCGCTGCTGTGGGTCAAAAATAGGCACGGAGCAGGCCACCATGCCGGCAATAAACTCTTCATTGTCGGTGCCTAACTGGCATTGGCCAACCAGATGGACTTCGGCTTCTAGGTCGGCCACGGTGATTAGGGTGTTACGGGTCATTTGGGTGAGGGGCAAGTTTTTCATGATGCGTTGCCGCTTGGCCGTGGGCAGGCTGCTCAGCCACAGCTTGCCGCTGGCCGTGCACCAAATGGGCACGCGAGAACCGTGGGGCAAATAAATTTGTAAGGGCCAATTGGTTTGGACCCGGTCGGTATACAGCATCTCGGTGCCATCTAAGATGGAAATGCCGCAGGTTTCGCCAATTTGCTGGGTTAAGCGGGTCAAAATGGACAGGCGTTCCATTTTGTATTGGCGATTGTGCCAAAGGCCCATGGCCATGGCGTGGGATCGGTCGCCGGCCAAAATGCTGCCGTGTACGTCGGTTTGGACAAACCCTTCGCTTTCTAGCTGCTGCAGCAGGCGATGGATGCTGGGTTTGGGAATGTCTAATTGCATGGCCAAATCAAAGGGGAATAAGGGCCGTTCGGCTTGCGAAATGGCTTCAATAATCTCCAACACTCGGGTAATAGAAGAGCCTTTGCTGCGTTTGGGTGTGGCCATGCTCATGGTCGCCTGTCGTGAAATAAAAAAGGGCTTACTGTGCCTCAGGATACAGGCGTTTAAGGCCTGACTCAATATGCAATACGCCGGCCGAAGCCAGCGTATTGTGTCGCTTACAGCAGGCCTTAGTGCGCCTCATCCCAGTTGGCGCCGATGCCGACGTCGGCCACCAGCGGAATGGATAAGGTATCGACCTGTTCCATCAGTCTTGGCAGCTGCACCTTCACCAAATCGACTTCGTGGGCGGGCACTTGCAACACCAGTTCATCGTGTACCTGCATGATGAGCAGGCTGTCTAAGCGTTCGGTTTCTAGCCAGCCTTGGACGGCAATCATGGCTTTTTTGATCAGGTCGGATGCCGTGCCCTGCATCGGGGCGTTAATCGCCGCCCGTTCGGCGCCGGCACGCATCATGGCCTTGTCGCTGTGGATGTCGGGCAGGTATAAGCGGCGGCCAAAGCGGGTTTCCACATAGCCTTTGTCCATGGCGCTGGCCTTGGTGTCGTTCATGTAGTTGGCCACGCCAGGGTAGCGGGCAAAATAACGCTCGATAAAGTCTTTGGCTTCCATCGGGCTGATTTCTAAGGACTGGGCCAGGCCGTATTGGCCCATGCCGTAAATCAGGCCAAAGTTAATGGTTTTGGCGTAGCGGCGCTGCTCTGAGGTCACCTGGTCTTGGGCCACGTTGAAAATTTCGGCGGCGGTGCGGCGGTGAATGTCTTGGCCGTTTTGAAACGCATCGATTAAGGTGGCGTCTTGCGACAGCTCGGCCATGATGCGCAGCTCAATTTGCGAATAGTCGGCAGAAATGATTTGGAAGCCTGGCGCGGCGCAGAAGGCCTTGCGCACGCGGCGACCTTCTTCGGTGCGTACCGGAATGTTTTGCAAGTTGGGGTCGCGGCTGGCCAGGCGGCCGGTAATGGCCACGGCTTGTGAATAGGTGGTGTGGACGCGGCCGGTCTTGTGGTTGATCAAGGTGGGCAGCTTGTCGGTATAGGTCGACTTAAGCTTGGCCAAGCCGCGGTATTGTAAGATCAGCTTCGGCAAAGGATAGTCTAAAGACAGTTTTTCCAACACGCTTTCATTGGTCGACACGCCGCCAGAGGCGGTTTTTTTCAGGCCTTTGGTGGGGATTTCCAGCTTGTCGAAGAGGATTTCTTGCAGCTGCTTGGGCGAATTCAAATTAAACGGTTGGCCGGCAATCTCATAGGCCAGCTGTTCCAGCTCTAGGAGCTTTTGGCCCAGCTCGTGGCTTTGGCGCGCCAGCACGTCTTTGTCGATGTACACGCCGTTTTGCTCCATGGTCAACAACACCTGCGCCAGCGGCAGCTCCATGTCGTGGTAAAGCGATTTTTGCACCTCGTTCATCTGCGCCAACAGGGCGTGGTGCAGGCGTAGGGCAAAATCGGCGTCCTGACAGGCGTAGTCGGTGGCGTCGTCTAAGGCGACGTCGGCAAAGCTCAGCTGCTTGACGCCTTTGCCGCACAGGCTTTCGTAGGTAATGGTGGGCAAGCCCAGATGGCGCATGGCCAGATCGTCTAGGTTATGGGTTAAATGGCTTTCCACCAGGTAAGACGCCAGCATGGCGTCGCCGACGATGCCGTTGAGCTTCAGGTCGTAGTTGGCCAGAATGTGCTGGTCATACTTGAGGTTTTGGCCAATTTTGCCCAGCTTGGGGTTTTCTAAATAAGGCTTGAGCGTGGCCAGCGTCGATGCCAGCGGCAGCTGGTCGGGCACGGCCGTCATGCTGTGGCCGAGGGGGATGTACACCGACACGCCGGGGGCCGTGGCTATGCTC
>JAGNPU010000173.1 GCA_017989485.1 Neisseriaceae bacterium | reverse complement strand
CACTGGCACCCAGGCCAACACGTCATCGGCCTCATCGGTGCAGGCATGTTGCACAATGGCCGTGGCCGCTTCAGCAATCATTGGGTCGTCTTGACCGAGCCGCCCAAACCATATGCGCCCTCGCCTGACGCACAGGCCCTCATCAGGCCAAAACTGTTTTCCTGGGGACAGGTTCAATCACAGGGAAAATCAGGCCTAACCTTCAAGCGCTTTAAACAACATTTTTATGGTGCCTGGGTGTATGGACAAATCCCCTAAGTGTCTGCTGAGGGCATATCCACAGGCGCCAACCTTAGCCGTAAGGTTTCCGCAGGCAAACCCTCCCAGGTGCCCACCTCCGTGGTCACAAACCCTAAGCGCGTCAATATATGGCGCGAAGCCACATTCTGCGGATCGATGATGGCCACCAACTGCTGTAGCTGTGGTACGTCACGGGCCCGAGCCAATAAAGCCTCAGCCAGCTGGGTACCCCACCCCTGACCCCAATACTGGGGCAGCAGCATATAGCCCAACTCCGCCTCAACCGCATCGGCATGCGCGATGACCAGCTTGGCAAAGCCCAAGTAGGCGCCGGTCGCGGCATCCTCGACCCTAAAGTTACCCAAGTGAGGATGTCGTGCATTCTCTTGCAGCAGTTGCGCAAAGTCCACCTGTGCTTCTGCACGGGCCAGACCCCTTTCGGTGATCATGGCCATCACGCGTTCATCACTGACTAAGGCAAGATAATCTTCAAACTGGTGGGGTTGATAGTGTTGGTAGATCACAGACATAACTTGGCCCGATAGGAATGGAATACATTCATATCGGGCCAAAAAGCACATACTCAAGCGCGGCGAATTGAAATACAATAAAAAAAAGGAGTCAGGCCCAAGGGCCTGACCAAAATCAACTTCACACGGAGAATGTTGTGACCTAGCCAACTACCACGGTTCTCACTAGGCCACACATTCATCATAGTATTTAACACAACATTTAGTCTACTTATTTTAAAGTATTTATTTACAAACGAGCAAAAGTGTCTCCAAAATGCATTTTCAATAACAACTGAAATATCCGAAGCTTAACCGGCTTGTCCCAATCATTCTGATGATCACCCGCCACAGAACTTGCGTTTACTTTAAACTTTAACTTGTTAACCCCAGGCTCGGCCCGACTCATCCACCGCTTTGTCGCCGCAACAAGCCATCCAACCATCGCGCCGGCAATAGCCATTTCAAGACGCGCAGGCCATGGGCCACATAGGTCACGGGATAGCGCAGCTTCGGCCGCTTGTGTTCCAAAGCATGGTGTAACTTGGGCAACACCGCATCCGCCGTCAGGGTCAAAAAGCGGGCAATGCCAGGGTTATGTACGGGCTGATCCGCCTGAGCTTGATTGACGTTCTGACCGAACGCCGTGGTCAATGGCCCTGGCTCTAACAAGCTCACCATCACCCCCGTGCCGTGTAACTCCATGCGCAAGGCGTCTGACCAGGCCTCTAGCGCATACTTACTGGCCGCATACGCACCGCGCTTAGGCGTGGTCACCAAGCCCATGATCGAGCTGGTCTGTATGATGCGTCCCTCACCATAGGGCAACATGGCCGGCAGCAACAACAGCGTGAGCTGGTGCACGCCAAACAGGTTGGCCTCAAACTGTTGTTGCAGCTGTCGTCGAGAAATGCTCTGCAATGGCCCATACACGCCATACCCTGCATTGTTGAATAAGGCATACAGCCGGCCACCGCTACGCTCAATCACGTCTGCCGCGGCCGTCGCCACGCTGGCCTCATCATCTAAATCCAACAACACCCCTGCCAACCCCAGCGCCGTCATCTTGGCCACGTCCTCAGGACGGCGACAGGCCGCAAACACCCGATAGCCTCGTTGGTGTAAGTCCAGCGCCGCCGTCAAGCCGATGCCGCTGGAGCAGCCGGTAATCAATATGTTTTTTTGCATGCCTGCCCTTTACTGTCTATCAATAAACCCCTCGCAACGGAGGGGTTTAGCCTGCTGACGTTGTCAACAGAGGGGGTTGATCATCGCTGGCTGATGCCTTAGCGGAATATGAAACATGGTTTCGTGACGGCCAAAACGCGGTGGCGTGGGTCAAGCTCAGCGGAGCCACGGCCCCATCACCAAGACTACCCCCCGTGGGTCGCGACCGATGCTACGCCAGCATAGCCATAAACTGAGCATGGTTTCCCAATACGCACAAATACACGCCAGTCACACCGAATCGGGTTAACGCAGTTTTTTCTGGATCACGCGTTTGGCCACCGCCATCAACACCACGACCAATAATTTTTTATACATGTTTGTGCCTATCTAAAAGTGAAAAAGCAAAATGCCTTAAGGCATGGCCCTTATTTTAACCATTCCATCCGCCAACGTATAGCATAAATAAAAAGGGCGGGTCGTACACACGGCCCGCCCAAGCAAAATCACGACCCCTACCAGTGATAGCCTAGCCCCAACCAAAACTGCCGCCCGGACTGATAGGCCACATCGCGCAGGCGGTGCTCATAAGCTGGAGTATGTATCCTTTTGGCCACCACTTTTTGATTCAATACGTTCAACACGTCCAAATCAATAGACACCGAACGCTGGGCGCCTAAAGGCTTGAGCCAGTTAAACGACCAGTCGACGACGAGGGCCCCATTCTGGCGATACTGATCATAACGAGTGGTCCAGCCCTTGATGTCTTGACACAATACGGGCTCGCCCCATGGGCAAAACACCTCGGTTTGATCATAGTGTTTATTGGCGCCCAGATAGCGAAACCGCTGGGTCCAGTTAAGCCGCCAGCTAGGTATGTGGGCATCCAGCTCTAGGAACACGCGCCAGGGTTGGTTAAAGTCCATGGCGGGCAAATCTTCTGGCTTCACGATGTTGCCGTCCAAGATCACCCGATCTGCCCCAAAGAAATCCCAGCTGTTTTGATCAAACGTTTTGGTTTGATTATTTTTACGCCGGTTGTAATCCAAGCCGACGCGCCACTTCAGGTTGGCGCCCTGAAACGCAATTGGGCTTAACCCATGGCCGATTAGGGTAAAAGTGTCGCTGTCGCTGCGCCCCTTATTGTTCAATTCATAATAAGCCTGTCTGGTGACAGGATCGCGACGGCCCTCGCGCATAAACTGCTGTTTGCCCTGACGCCCCACCCACTTTAACTGCCATTCACTGTTGCCGATTTTTTGACGAACCCCTAGGTTAAGCTCGTCGCTATAAGGCGTTTTCAAATCGCTCATGCCGTGCAAAGGCTCCCACGGGCTGCGTACACGCCAGGCCTCATCGACCCCGTCGCGCTCATGGTTATCCTGTAAGCGAAAGGCACTGCGCAATTGGTAGGTCAGCAAATCCCCAGCGTAATAACGGTTGATGCCGCCAAACACATGGGTTTGGTCTCGGCCTAATACGTCGTAATCAAAGGCAAAACGAGGGGCCAAGTCCACATTTTTCAAAAAACGCCCATAGCCTAGGCGCGCGCCCAAATGCAAGGTCCAATGGCCAAGGCTCAGCTGATCTTGCCCATACACCGCCACATCGCTGCTGTTGGCCCTGGCCGAAACGGCATAATTGTAAATATAGCTTTCAAAATACTGCTCGCCCGGAATACAGGCCACGCAGTGCTGAACGTCGGTTTCTACGGCGCCACCATAAATCAACGTGGGATACGGACGATTAAAGCGGGCCTGCCCGTGGGTCAGCGCCCAACCGCCGCTGAACTCATGCTGCGCTCGCCCCCATGTCATCGGCGTCAGACGCACATCTTGCTTAAAGGTCAAGCTTTTATGCTCAGAACGGCTGTCGCCTAAGCCCCCCAGCACGGACTCATCGACGTTGGGGTCGGTGATCCAATCTATGCTCTGCGTTGGTCGATAACGATAAAGGTTGGCCGCGTCATAGTTTAAGCGGTTTTCATGGCGTCGATACGCCAGCTTGGTGTCCAACTGTCCCCAGTCCGCCTCATGTCCCCAATCCCCATCCACGCGCCAACCCCCTCCAGAATGCTTAAAACGACCGTTGCGCACATTGTCTGGGTCATAGTGGCCACTGTGGGGCGAATACAAAGCCGTCAGATTCAGCTGATTGTGCGCATCCACATCATGTAAGGCTTTGAACAACAGCGTTTCCGACAGGCGTTTTTGCGTCGTCCATTCTTTTAAATAACGATGGTGTAAAGGAATGCGGGACTGCTGGCGATCATAGCCGAACAAAAACCCGGTGTGGGCCCCCCAAGGCTGGTTTAACACCAGGCCATATTGCTGCTTGGTAAATTTAGGCTGGGCCAGCGGCGACTCGGCGGCTTGGAATTCAGCCGCATAATCGCCATCCAAATAATACCGCGTCCAATTGTCTCGGCTGGTACGATACGTCACGCTGCCAAAGGCCCGGCTCAAGTCGGGCTTTAACAGCTCGGCGTCCACCACCCCGCCGGTAAACGCCCCGTAGCGGGCAGGCACATTGCTGTCGTAAACGCTGACGCGCGACAGCAGCTTGGGCGACACCCAAAAGGCCTGAGGATGGCCCGGGGGTAACCATGAGGCATAGTGACCGGACGTGTAGCCTCTATTGAGATAGGGGCTGTGCTCATTGTGGGCGGGGTTTAGCCCATCATTATTGCTCAACCCATCCAAGGCAAAATAATTATGGTAAAACTTCTCGCCATGAAAAGACACGTTGGCTGGGGCCAGCTCACCCGCCATGTCAGAGCCGTCGCTGTCGTTGCCGAACTGGACGTTGGGGTTGGCCTTCAATAAGTCACTAAGGGTGCCATCGCGGCTGGGCTGTCGCGCTATGGCTGCCGCATCTTGCACGCTCAGGCCTCCGGGGGCCTCAACCACAGGCCGGCCAATGACGGTGACCGTTTCCAAATGGGCCTCGTGTAGGCTGGACTCCGCCGCGACCACATAGCCGGTTAAACCACCCAATACAGCGGCACCCAGCACAAGAGAAGGGGTGTTTGTTTGTTCACTCATGAAACTGTACTCTGCCTTAGTTGAAATACGTTATAACGTAACATAAACTAAGCAAG
>JAGNPU010000172.1 GCA_017989485.1 Neisseriaceae bacterium | reverse complement strand
CGCAAAAAAACCCGCCGAAGCGGGTTTTTTAAATCATTGACTAAGGGTCAATTATTTAACTTGACGACGTACTTGAGTACGGATCAATAGGTCTACACGACGATCAGGTTCGATACAGTCGATTTGAACCAAACGTTTTTTCGCAGCAGAAACTTTGTTGCCCAATTTCGCTACTTCAGCTTTACACTGTTCAGTCATTTTGGCTTGGGTTTTACCAAAGCCTTCAGCAACTACTTTGTCGGCTGGCACGCCATTGTTTACTAAGTAGTTACGAACAGCGTTTGCACGCTCTTCAGACAATTTTTGGTTGTAAGCATCAGCACCCATAAAGTCGGTATGACCTTGAACGCGTACGCTTTCAACTTCAGTGTTACGCAAACGTTGAACCAAAGGATTCAACGTTTCTAACGCTTCGTTACGCAAAGTAGCGCGGTCAAAACCAAACAAGAAGTTAGCTGACAAGCGAACGGTTTCGTCAACGAATGTAGGAGCGGCAGGCGCAACAGCAGCAACTGCGTCGCCACACTCAACCAAGCCATCTACAGATTTGTTTAGGTAGGTATTTTCCCAGCACTCGCCGTAGCTGTTACGTACCACTGTATCTTCGGTTAAATCGCCAGTGTAGCCTCTTTTAGATGCAAAAGATTCGGCATAAACGCTTGATGAAGCGGCTAAAGCGATAAGCAATGCGCTTAATTTAAGCTGTTTGGTCATGTTATTCCCTCATTCAAAAAAATGTGACGCCACAAATACATTAATCATACTTGAACGTGAAGCAATCACAAAATAATAATAGTAGTCGCTAAGCGATATCTTAAAAACCTTGTTGGAACTATAGAAAGCTCAAGACCAGCTGTCAATAGTTTCGCAAATAAAGCCTCTAGCCTATCGCTTAAAAGTAAACGTCTTCCATTCTGCCTAAAGCAGCGTCGACTGTCACTTATTTACAACAATTTTTCATTTCAAGACCGAAAAACTGTTGGTAATCCACAACATTATGCCATAACTATCCAAAAATAGAAATGCCAAATTCATCTTAGGGATGACTAAAGGCCCAATCAAATCAGCCTTTCCATGCTAGAAAACCTTAAAACTGAACCCAGTGAACAATTTCACGACGCCCTTCAAAAATAGCCTAAAGTTTGTCTCCTTGTTACAACACACACAGCAATTCAATTTGTAGTAAGCTATAGTCGTCACCACCATCATGGTTTTTATCTTACCTTTTTTTTTGCCGGCGGCCCACATGAAACTACAACAATTACGGTATATTTTAGAAGTCGCCAAGCACAATTTGAATGTGTCGCAAGCGGCGGAAGCCTTATTCACCTCCCAGCCAGGCATTTCCAAACAGATTAAACTGCTCGAAGAAGAGCTCAACGTGCAAATTTTCATCCGCCGAGGCAAGCGCGTCGTGGGCATTACCGAACCCGGCCATCTCGTGCTACAGCTGGCTGAGCGCATCTTAAAAGACACCCACAACATCAAGCAAATTGGCGCCGAATTCGCCCAAACCGATGCGGGCACCCTGTCGATTGCGACCACCCACACCCAGGCACGCTACGCCCTGCCCAAAATTGTGTCTCAATTTGTGAAAAATAGGCCACAGGTGCAGCTCGTCATCAAACAGGGGAGCCCGAAGGAGATCACCGAGTTCCTCACCGAGGGCATTGTTGACTTCGCCATTTTGACCGAGAACTTTAGCCCGGTCGACCACATCACCACCTTGCCCTGCGACGAATGGAATCGCAGCGTCATAGTGCCAAAGAATCACCCTTTAAGCCTGCTTGAGCGCCCTTTAAGCCTACAAGACCTGACCGAATACCCACTGATCACCTACGACTTTGCCTTTCATGAGGGCTCTCACATTGCCAAGGCCTTTGCCCAACACAATATTCCCGAGCCTCGCGTGGCGCTGTCTGCCGTCGACACCGACGTCATCAAAACCTATGTGCGCCTTGACTTAGGCGTTGGCCTCATCGCCAGCATGGCCTATGAACCCGAACAGGACGACGATTTGGTCTTGCTGTCAGCGGCTCATTTATTTGAACCATCGACCACCAAAATCGCCTTGCGCAACGATGCCTACCTGCGCGGTTACGCCTACCACTTCATCGAACTGTTTGCACCGAGCCTGACCAAAGCCCGCGTCGAGCAAATGCTGTACGACCCTGTCATCGACGACTTCTCAATTTAAGCCGGCCAAACAAAAAAGCCGTTGCTGCCCGCATTGGGCGCAACGGCTTTGTTCTGTGTGCATCAATCAGGCAAGGGCACGGCCAGCACGTCATGAACCCGTCGCCAGGCATCGTCCACCGACGCCTGTAGGCGCAGTGGCACGCCCGTCACCGGATGACTTAAGCGCAATTCGCGCGCGTGCAACAACATTCTGGACACGCCGGTATGGGCTGAAAACCCTCTATTTTGATGTAGGTCACCGTGGGTGGTGTCCCCAATAATGGGGTGGAAAATATGCTTAAGGTGTCGCCGTAGCTGATGCTTACGACCCGTCTTAGGCGTCAGCGCCATCAGGGTGTAGCGCGCCGTTGGGTAGCGCCCAACCGCAATCGGTGCCTCCGCCAGGGCCAGCGGCCAACAGTCGGTGACGGCCTCTTCCAGCTTGGGCGCCTGAGTGGCCCGCTCATCGGCGATTTTATCCAACTGCTGCAATAAGGGATAATCAATGTGCTGCGCGGCCGTTACGTGGCCGCGCACCCAAGCCCAATAGGTTTTTTCAACTTCGTGCGCCTCAAACTGCTTGGATAAGGCCTGAGCCACTTCGCGCGACAAGGCCATCAGCAGCACCCCCGAAGTCGGCCGATCGAGGCGGTGCACGGTAAACACGTGCTGATTGATTTGATCGCGCACGGTTTGCATCACAAACACGGTTTCGTGCTTGTCCAACCAGCTGCGGTGCACCAACCAACCCGCAGGCTTGTTCACCGCCACCAAGTGTTCGTCCTGGTAAATAATGTCTATCATGCCACCCTAACGGCCGGCCTAGGCCAACAAGAGTTCCTGCATCAATTTCATGCCCCATTGCCACGACCCTAAACCCTCGGTCATATGGCCTAACGGCCCGCGATTCATCAGCCGCGCCCCACAGCTTTGCGCCAGGGCACTGGCCGCGGCCACAGAACAATAGTCGTCGTTGTCACTGCACACCAGCGCCGTCGGAAAACACACTCGGGCACGCCGCAGCACCGCCTGGCGCTCATCGTGCTCAGGCAGGCACACGGGCGCCGCCAAAATAGCCCCCTTCACCCGCCCTTGCGTGCGCAACGATGCCTGCGCCACCCAAGCCAGCGTCGCCAACACGCCCACGCCATGAGCGACCACAAACACCGGCCCAAGGTGGGCGTCAATCACCTCGTTCAAGCGCGCCTGCCACGCGCTGGCCGGCTCGTCCGATGCGCACACCACGTCGATGGCGGTAGGATAGCTGCGCAACCACGTGTCTAGCCACAGGCCTTTACGCGGCACGCTGGCGTCGGCAACCAGCAACAGCAACACATCATCTTGCCAGGTCATAATCCACCACCAGCGGCGCATGATCTGAAAATTTGACCTCTTTATACACATGCGCCGACCGCGCATGCTGTGCCAAACCCGGGGTTTGCATGTGGTAATCGATGCGCCAACCCACGTTGTTGGCGTAGGCCTGACCCCGATTGCTCCACCAGGTGTAGCCTGGCTCTTCCGGGTACAGCGTGCGCCAAATATCCACCCAGCCTAGCTCATCGATGACCTGGGTGAGCCAAGCGCGCTCTTCGGGCAAAAAGCCCGAATTTTTCAGGTTGCCCTTCCAGTTTTTGATGTCGATGTTGTTGTGGGCAATGTTCCAATCGCCACACACCACCACCTGCTTATGCTGTGCCTTCAGCTCGGCCAACATCGGCAAGAAGGCCGCCAAAAACCGATATTTCACTTCTTGGCGCACATCGGCGCTGGTGCCCGACGGCAAGTATAGGGAAATCACCACCAGCTCGCCAAAATCGGCGCGCACAAAGCGGCCTTCTTGATCGAACTCGGGCACGCCCATGCCGATTTGCACCGACGTTGGTTTTTCTTTGCTGTAAATGGCCACGCCGCTATAGCCTTTTTTCTCGGCGCAGTGCCACACCCCATACATGCCGTGCGGTGACTTCATCTCTTCGGTCAGGTCGGCCTCTTGTGCTTTTAATTCTTGCACGCAGACTATGTCGGCCCCTGAGGTGGCAATATACTCAATAAACCCTTTACGGGTGGCAGAACGAATGCCATTAACGTTGGCGCTGATGATTCTAAACACTGTGAACCTCGTGTATCATTAATAAAGTTTATTGATTATAACCACTAGGAACATTCATGTCAGATTTTCGCCAAGACTTCTTGCAATTCGCCCTAAAACAAGAAGTGTTAAAATTCGGTGCCTTCACCACCAAGGCCGGCCGCCTATCGCCCTACTTCTTTAATGCCGGCCTGTTTAACGACGGTTTAAGCACCCTAACCCTAGCGCGCTTTTACGCTCAGGCGATCATCGACAGCAACGTGTCTTTTGACATGCTTTTCGGCCCCGCCTACAAAGGCATTATTCTGGCCGCAGCCACCAGCATGGCGCTGGCAGAACAGGGCATTAACGTGCCCTTTGCCTACAATCGCAAAGAAGCCAAAGACCACGGCGAAGGCGGCGTATTGGTCGGCGCGCCCCTACAGGGCAAAGTATTGATTATTGATGATGTGATTTCAGCGGGCACCTCGGTGCGTGAATCGGTGCGCCTGATCCAGGCCGCAGGCGCCACCCCAGCCGGCGTGGCGATTGCCCTAGACCGGATGGAAAAAGGCCAGGGCGAACTGTCTGCCGTTCAAGAAGTCAGCCAGCAGTTCGGCCTGCCCGCCGTGGCCATTGCCACCTTAAAAGACCTCTTGGCACTGGTCAACCAAGACCCCAACTTGGCCGAACACCTGCCCAAGGTCCAAGCCTATCGCGATCAATATGGCGTCGATGCCTAAGCGTTGATGATGCGGTCGCCACAATAAAGGCCACTCCCCTGGAG
>JAGNPU010000004.1 GCA_017989485.1 Neisseriaceae bacterium | reverse complement strand
AGGCGTCTTTCACTTGAGCATGTAACCGCTGGCGCACGGCTTCGGTATGCAACGGCGCCAGGCTGGTGCTGTCCAGCAAAGGATTGCCCATCGTCAGCCTGGCAGCGGCTTCTTGAAAATAACCCAAGAACTCATCCACCACCGACTCGGCCACGATTAAGCGCTTGGCGGCATTACACGACTGCCCCGCATCCCGGTAGCGTGAGTAGCACGCTTCGGTGGCGGCCAAACGCAGGTCGGCATCGGGCAACACCAAGACCGCATTGCTGCCGCCCAGCTCCAACACACACTTTTTCAAATGCTGGCCGGCCACGCCCGCCAAATAGCGGCCGGTCTCGCTAGAGCCAGTGAAGGCCAAGGCATCGGTGGCGGCGATTGCGGCAGGCACGTCCTCATGGGCCAAAAACGTGGCCGCAAACGGCAGCTCATCGTCGACCAAGGCAAACAGGGCTTCCGTCACTCGACCCACGCTCGGCGCAGGCTTCACCACGCACGCATTGCCCGCACACATCGCCGGAATGGCAAAGCGCAGCAGCTGCCACACGGGATAATTCCATGGCATCACCGCCAACACCACGCCCAAGGGTTCAAAACGCACCTGGCTGAGGCTGGCCTGGGTGGCAATGGTTTGATGCGCCAACAGCTCGGGGGCCAGTTGGGCATAGTAGCGAATCAGCTCTATCGACTTATCCACTTCGGCCAAGCATTCACGCAGGCACCGCCCCACCTCTTCACTGATTAAGGTCGCCAACGACTGCTTATGCGCGTCGATGCGTTCGGCCAAAGCGCTCAGTCGGCGCATGCGCTCGCCGATAGGCAGCGCCGAAAAGACGGTTTGTGCCTGCTGTAGGGCGGCCAACTGGGCATAAAATGTCGCCACCTCATCGGCGTCACGACGATAAATCTCGATTTCAGTATAGGGATTGGTGCTGATATAAGTCATGAAGTGCCAAATCTAAAAAGGGATCAAAAGGGCTAAATAGCTACCTTAACACAGTCTGGCCACAAGACAAGCCCCCAACAAAAAACCACCCCTAGGGGTGGTTTGGCGGGCGTTTCACTTACTGATTTAATTCCAGCAATAAATGATTCATGCGTTTCACAAAACTGGCAGGATCGGCCAATTTACCCCCTTCAGCCAACAATGCCTGATCAAACAACAGGGCCGCCAGCTCGGATTGCTTGTGCTCATCCGTCTCATCGGCCAAGCGTCGCACCAACATGTGGTCTGGGTTGATCTCTAAGGTTGGCTTGGTCTGCGGCATTTGGTCGCCGGCGCCGGCCTCGGCCAGCATACGGGCCAGGTTTTGGCTCATGTCGGTTTCGCCCACCACCAAACAGGCTGGGCTTTCCACCAGGCGTGAGGTCGCCCGTACGGCAGCCACTTTGTCGCCCAACAAAGCCGTCATTTGAGCCACCAGTGCTTGGCTGCTGACTTCCAGCTCGGCCTGCACCTGTTTTTCTGCTTCATCGGCCATGTCGCCCAAGTCTAAGGTGCCTTTGGCCACGCTGGCCAATTTTTTGCCTTCAAACTCAAACAATGACCCCACCACCCACTCGTCGACGCGGTCAGACAACAGCAAAACCTCAACGCCCTTCTTGTTGAAAATTTCCATGTGTGGGCTATGTTTCGCCGCCGCATAGGTATCGGCAGTAATGTAGTAAATGGCTTCTTGCCCTTCCTTCATGCGGCTGACGTAGTCGGCCAACGACACGTTTTGCGCGTCGTCGTCATTGTGGGTAGAGGCAAAGCGCAACAGCTTGGCCACCCGAACCTGATTGGCCTGATCCTCGCCCACGCCCTCTTTCAGCACTTGGCCAAACGTGCGCCAGAAGCTGGCGTAGTCGTCGGCGCGGTTGGCCGCCACGTCTTCTAACAGGGCCAAGACTTTCTTCACACAGCCGGCACGGATGGCGTCTAAATCCTTACTTTCTTGCAACAGTTCACGCGACACGTTTAGCGGCAAATCGCTGCTGTCGATCACCCCGCGCACAAAGCGCAGATAGTTAGGCATGAGCTTGTTCACGTCGTCCATGATGAATACGCGCTTCACATACAGCTTGACGCCGCCTTTTTGCTCACGCTCATACAGGTTAAACGGTGCCCGTTTCGGCACATACAATAGCTCAGTGTATTCTTGGCGGCCCTCTACGCGTGCATGGCTCCAGGCCATGGCGTCGTCAAAGTCGTGTGACACATGTTTGTAAAACTCTTGGTATTGTTCTTCACTGATGTCGTTTTTATTGCGCGTCCACAAGGCCTGGGCCTGATTCACCACTTCCAGCTCGTCGCTGGGCACCACGGTGCCATCTTCTTGGTATTCAGGCGCTTTTTTCATGTAAATCGGCACCGAAATATGGTCGCTGTAGGTGGTCACGATGCGCCGTAGCGTCCAATCGCTCAGGTAATCCTGCTCTTCTTCCTTTAGGTGCAAAATAATGTCGGTACCGCGGCCGGCTTTCTCAATGGTTTCCACCGTGAACTCACCGTCGGCGCGGCTTTGCCAGCGCACGCCAGCATCGGCGGGATCGCCCGCACGACGGCTCTCAACCACCACCTCATCGGCCACGATAAAGGCCGAATAAAACCCCACCCCAAACTGGCCGATTAAGTGCGCGTCTTTTTGCGCGTCGCCGGTGAGCTGCTCAAAAAAGGCTTTGGTGCCACTTTTGGCAATCGTGCCCAGGTGTTCAATCACCTCGGCTTGGTTCATGCCGATGCCGTTGTCGCTAATGGTCACCGTGCGCTTGTCGGCATCCGCCGTCACGGTGATGCGCAATTCAGGATCGTTCTCGTACAGGCCGTCGTTGTTCAGCCCTTCAAAACGTAATTTATCGGCCGCATCAGCGGCGTTGCTGATCAGCTCTCTTAAGAAAATTTCTTTATTGGAATACAAAGAATGAATCATCAACTGCAGCAGCTGTTTGACTTCTGTTTGAAACCCTAATGTTTGCTTCATGCTTAATCCTCAATCTTATCCACAAGCCCTTTTCGGGCGAACCTACTTAAGCTAGGGGCGATTGTGCCAATTTCAAGCCATCAGGGCATAATCGGCCATCGCTGCGCTGCGTCACCCCCCAGCGACACCCTGTTTTTTGCCAGAAAACCATGGTTTGATTTATCTTAGAACGCATAAGCAAACTTATTTTAACCTCACTCCTCTAACTATTCAGTGAAGTGTCCCCCGTAAAGCGAACCGCCGAGGCGGATGCTAGACAGTCAGGTGAAGCAGGCAAAACGTTTGCGCCGTCCCGCCCCGCTTCTATAGGCGGGCAAGCTCTTGCCTGCGCTGGCTGGCTAGCGTCCGGTGAGGGCACCCCTTGGGCCGTAGGCACGAGGGGCGGTTCAGCAGGGTGGCTTTTTCTTTGCTTCGTTTCTTTTTGCCACCAAAAAGAAATGACGTCGCCCGAAGGGTGAAATAAAACGCTAAACCATCAGTCATGTGAACCATTACCCTTGAACGCATGATGATTTAGCCGTACTGGAAATGCTCATCAGTGCTTCGGCTATGTCGCTATTAATCGGTCGTTGCCTTTCGCCCTGTAGGGCGACAGACTTTCTTTTGCATGGCCAAAAGAAAGTATGCAAAGAAAACGCCACCCCGGCCAGCCGCCCCTTACGCCGTTGGCGCAAGGGGTGCCCTCCCCAGAACCTAGCGGGCCAGCGCAGGCAAGAGTGGCGGCCTCCTATCAAAGCGTGGTCGGCCACCACAAGCGTTTGCCTGCTTCATCTGGCCCGCTAGAACCTGACTCGGCGGCTTAAAGGGGACGGTACTTCACTGCTGCATGAGCGTGGTGAGATTAAATAAAGCCCTAAGCGGCAATCGCTTTACCCCTCTCTGTACCGGGCAGGCGCCACCGTATGTTTTAAATAGACCATGGTCTATTGATGGTTCTGCTGGGGTAGCGTCGGTCGCGACCCACGGGGTTTTGGTTTGAGTGGTGGGGCCGTGGGCCCGCTACCGTGTACTGGCCGTCACTAAACCATAAAAAACACCCACCCACGCCGAGCGGTCACAAAAAAAGCAGCCTAAGGCTGCTGATCCTCCACCGTACGGGCCTAACGGCCCACACGATAAAACGCCAGGCTGCCCAATAAATTGGGCCAAAAATCGATGCGGCGCCCGCCGCTCATGACCGTGCGTTCCAACACCTTAATGCCGTTTTTATGGCATAAGGCGTCAAAATCCCTCACCATACACCAATGAATATTCGGGGTGTTATACCACTCAAACGGCATGCTTTCCGACACCGGCATTTGCCCCTTAAGAATTTGCCATCGGTTGCGCCAATACCCAAAGTTAGGGAAGGTCACAATCGCCTCCTTGCCCACGCGCAACATGTCCAGCAAAATGTCTTCGGTATTGTGCATGGCCTGGATGGTCTGGGACAGCACCACCACGTCAAACGTCTGGTCACCAAAGGTTTGCAACCCCTGTTCCAAATCCGACTGGATCACGTTGACCCCAGTGGCCATGGCCGCCAGCAAGGCCTCTGTGTCTAGCTCAATGCCATAGCCCGTGGTGGCTTTTTGGCGGGTGAGCGCCGCCAACAGTGACGCATCACCACAGCCAAGGTCGAGCACATGGCTGCCACTGGGCACCCAATCATAAATTAACTGTAAGTCTGCCCTTAATTGGTCCACTTAACACTCCTTTGCCACTTGGGCCAAAAAGATGGCCATGGCGGCCACATACTGCGGATCCAACATCAAAAAACCATCGTGTCCGTGCTTGGAATCAATCTCGCTGTATTGAACCGATTTTTTAGCCGCAATCAAGGCCTTCACCAATTCGTGTGAACGCGTCGGGCTAAAGCGCCAGTCTGTGGTAAAACTGGCCACAAAAAAGCGCGCCTGCGTCCCGGCCACGGCCTTCACCAAATCATCGCCGTAGTCTTGCGCGGGATCAAAATAATCCAAGGCCTTGGTCATCAGCAAATAGGTGTTGGCGTCAAAGCTGTCGGCAAACTTGTCGCCCTGATAGCGCAAATAGCTTTCCACCTCAAAATCCACGTCGTAATCAAATTTAAACTCGCCGTGGCGCAGCGTGCGGCCAAATTTCTCTCCTAGGCCGCCTTCGGCCAAATAGGTGATGTGGCCCATCATGCGGGCAATTTTCAAACCGCGACGCGGCACCACGCCGTGCCGCATATAATGGCCGCCGTGATAGTCGGGGTCGGTCAAAATGGCCTGACGCGCCACGTCGTTAAAAGCGATGTTTTGGGTCGACAGCTTAGGCGCCGAGGCAATCACCAGCGCATTGCGGATGCGTTCCGGGTAGTCTATGGCCCACTGCAAGGCCTGCATGCCGCCTAGGCTGCCGCCAATGACGGCAGCCCAGGCGTCTACGCCTAAGTCATCGGCCAGACGCACCTGGGCGCTCACCCAGTCTTTAACCGTCACCATGGGAAAGTCTGCACCGTACTGCACCCCAGTGTCGGGATTCACGCTTAAAGGACCGCTGCTGCCATGGCAGCCCCCTAGGTTATTCACCCCCACCACAAAAAAATGACGGGTGTCGATGGGCTTGCCCGGCCCCACCATATTGTCCCACCAGCCAGGATAGGGATCGTCGGCCTGATGTCGACCCGCCACGTGATGATGACCAGACAGCGCCGGGCAAATCAGGACGGCATTGCTCTTGGCTGCGTTAAGCTGACCATAAGTTTCGATGGTTAGGGTAAACTGCGCTAGAATCTGACCACTGACCAAGGTCAAAGGCTGATTAAACTGTCGCGTTTGTGGGCGCACAACGCCCACGCTGTTGATGTCATTCATGTCCACGATTAGGCAAATAGTGTGAAAAATGTCATTATAACGGTTTGTATCAGGGCTGTACGGTTCATAAGGACAATAAAACAGATGCTTGGCCGTCTACTCAGAATATTTTTAATCATCGCCATTTTGCTCATTGTCATTAATCGCCTGTTTAGCCGTCGGCAAAAGCGAGAAATGACTTTTTGGGTGTCCCTCTTGGCGTATGGGTTTTTAGGGGTCTCAGTTGTGGCCTTGCTTGTTCAACTATTTAAGGGTTTTTACACCGCATGAAGCCATACCGTCGGTTCAAACTGAAGTTCAAGAAATTTAAATTATGGGTGGGCCGCGCCTGGATAGACCGCCGCGTGCCGCCAGCAGAGCCGCTGATGGTCAGCAAGACACCGCGCTTTATCTTCATCCGTAAAGACGGCAAGATTGGCGACTACGTGGTGAGCTCGTTCGTGTTCCGTGAACTCAAACGCCATTGGCCTGACGCCGTGATTGACGTCGTGGCCGCAGACAAAAACCGGGCCTTATTCGACCAAAACCCCTATGTTGACCACGTCCACATTTTGAACCAGCGCAGCGTCACCGCGGCCTTCTGCTGTGGCCGCCGCCTCAGCCAAGCACAACACTATGACGTTTTGATCGACCCAACCGAAATCGTGCGCAGCCGCGACTTGATGTTGATTCGCAGCCTGAACGCACGGTTAAATGTGGGCTTTAACAAGGCCGACTTTGGCTTATTCAACCTCAGCATACCCGAACAGGGCCAACACATGGCTGCGGTCTATGCCGAGATTTTGAACCGGCTTGGGGTCGCCGCGGCCGACTGTCGCTACGACCTGCCCAGTACCGACGCGGTTCAGGTCAAGGTCGCCGCCTTTTTGGCCACCTTACCGGCCGGCCCCATACTGGCCCTAAACCTGCACGGTGATGGTCGTCGACGCCAGTTCACCCCAGAACGCGCACGGGTCTTAATCCAAACCCTACGTCAGCTCTGGCCAACCCACGTGCTGGTGATGTTAAGCCAGCCGCGCCAACAGACCACCATCGACCAACTGTGCCAGGCCTGCAACAGCCCCATGGTGCGCTTTTTGCCCGACACCCTGTGCATAGAAGAAAACATCGAGTTGATGCGCTACAGCCAAGGCGTGATCAGTCCCGACACCGCCATCGTCCACATTGCCACCGCCTTACAGCGCCCCCTGCTGAGTTTTTACAGCCACGATGCGCTTAACTTTCAACGCTGGCACCCCAACCATCCAGGCAAAAACCAAATCATTCGCTATCATGACCACATTGACCACGTTGATTTTGACGCCATAGACCCCCTACTTTTTCACCCTGCGGAGACGCCATGAGTAAGCCCACCCTAACCGTTGCCCTGATTGTCAAAAACGAGGCCAAACACTTGGCCCTCTGTTTGGATTCGGTCAAAGACTGGGCAGACGACATTGTGATTTTGGATTCTGGCAGCACCGACGCCACCGAAGAGATTGCCCGGCGCTACGACGCGTCATTTTACTGCAACGCACAGTGGCCTGGCTTTGGCAAACAAAGGCAGCTGGCCCAGGCCTATGTCAAAACGGATTATGTGCTGTGGTTGGATGCCGATGAGCAAATCAGCCCAGAGTTACGCCACAGCATAGAAGCAGCGCTGCTGGCCAATCGCCCCAAAGTCGCCTATCGGCTCAACCGCCGCTCCAGCGCCTTTGGTCGCGAGATCACCCACTCGGGCTGGTATCCCGACTATGTGTTGCGTCTGTTTCGCCCCCAAGAGGCCCATTACAACGATGATTTGGTGCATGAAAGCGCCCAGCCTGAGCCGGGCGTGACCCTGATGACGCTGTCTGGCGACCTGCGCCATCAGCCGTATGAAAACCTCAACCACTACCTGACCAAAACCACGCGCTACGCCATGGACTGGTCGGCCCAGCGCCAGGCCGCGGGACAGCGCAGCAGCCTCAGCAAGGCCGTCGTGCACGCCATCGGTTGTTTCTTGAAAATGTACGTGTTGCGCGCAGGGTTTTTAGATGGCAAACAGGGGTTTTTACTCGCCATTTTGTACACCCACGCCACCTTCATCAAATACGCAGATCTGTGGATTGAGACTGAGATTGCGCCAACCAAGTCTTAATTTCGCCGTAGCTGGCCGCCATATCAAGCTGGTGTAAGTCAGGGTCACCCCCTTTGGCACAAAACGCCAGGTGACGGCCGGCGGCATTAATCGGTCGACCATGGCGCGGATCCGCCAGCGCGGCCGCCGTATAAAAGCCCACCGTCGCGACGTCTAAAGCGGCCGCCAGCTGTAACGGCCCACCCGCACCCGCCACGAACACGCTGGCACACGCCAGTGATCGGGCAAAATCCACCAGGCTGTCATGGTCAAGATAGGCCACCGCCCTCGTCGGGTCTTGCAACAGCCCCTGTAAGGCCAAAACCGCTTCCCAAGCCTCTGGCTGGGCACAAATCACCACGTCTACGTCAATATGGTCTCTCAACCACAAATTCAACAGCTGTGCATACTGAGCCAGGCTCAAGGCCGTGCCCAAATGCACAAAACACCATTGTCGGCGCTCATTCAAAGACAGCTGCTTGGCCAATACCCGGCGCTGCTCGGCCACCTCTGCTGCGGCAAACCGCAAATAAGGCGGTGGCGGCAGCTTCGGCTCAAGGCCTAGGCTGGTCAAGAAATGCCGCACAACCGCCGTGTGATGCCCTTCTTCCTCACCCCCTTTGAGCTCAAGCCTAAACCGGTGCGTGTACATAAACCGCAGCCACGTTGACGCCGGCCCTAGGCGATAGGGAATCCTGGCATGACGGCTCAGTTTGGCATTGTGGTAATTGGGGTGAACGTGGATAGACACGTCCAGCCGATGGGCATGGATAATATGCACCAGACGGTCTTTATCATGGGCGCTGCCGCCCGCACCCACGTCCACAATGACGTCGTCCAAGTAGGGGCACAACCCCGCCAAAGGCGCGGCGTGACTCGGCACCAAGGCCACCACAAACGCCTTGGGCAAAGAGGCTTTCAACATGGCCAAAGCCGGCCATGCCTGCATAAACTCTGCTAAATCATGATAGCGCCCCACCAAAATCCGCGTCATAAACCCCTCCCTCACCCTACCATAAGACCGGCTTGGTTAAGGCCAAATAAATCATGGCAAACACGCAGGCATTGGCCAGTACATAAGCGCCTAAGCGCACCAAAAACACCGAGCCATTGCGCAGCGCCACGGCCCCAAAACAAACGTACAGCACCAGCATACCCAGCTTGACGGTCAACCATTGTGCCACGTCGGTAAACGGCATAAACCCGGTCACCCCAATCAACACCACACCACACACCAATAGGCCGGTGTCGATGACGTGGGGCAAGATGCGCAGTATTTTAGGCCGCTGCGCCTGGGTGGTGACGCTGAACAGCCAAAACCGAATATTAAAAAAGATCACGCTCACGTAGACCAACACCACATGGGTAAACTTTAAATCAACATAATCCATATACCGGAACACCTTTTAATCATGCTTAACAAACCCCTATTGTACTGATTTTATTTGATTTAGCCATAAGCAATTTACCCTAAATCAGAGCCTCAAACGCCTAGGCCTCAGGCCCACAGTAATAGGCCATTTGATACACATCGTGGTCAGCGCCATCGCGAAAAGCATAACCGCGGCTGGTCCCCTCAATCACAAAGCCACATTGCTCATATAAGCTAATGGCCCCTACATTGTCGGTAAACACCGTCAACTCTAAACGCCGCAGGTTTAACCACTGCTCAGACAGCGCGATGACCGCCTTGATCAGGCCACGACCTATGCCGCGGCGGATGAACCCCTGGTCCACGCCAATGCCGATGCTGGCCACGTGGCGGCGCCGTGCATTCGACTCGACCACGAGGCCAATCATGCCCACCACTTGGTCATCAAGCACGGCCACCAGCTTGTGCGTGCCCGCCGGCGACGGCAGCGTCCGACGCTGCCATTCGCCCTGGTCGGTATAAGGCAGGTGTAAGGTTTGGCGACATACCTCGGGCTGGGCAAACAGCGCCCGCAGCGCTTCAGCATCGCTGGGCGCTATCGCCCGTATGATCACATCAGTCATGGTCAAAAACTCCCTAATAAACAAAAAAACGCCTGCTGACCAAGGCCAAGCAAGCGTTTCAGGTATGAGACACTCAAGACGGCCTAGGCTTAAGGCATGAGCATGCCGCCGTTGACGTGTAAGGTCTGACCGGTAATGTAGCTGGCCTGATCGCTGGCCAAGAACAAAACCGCATCGGCAATGTGCTGCGGCTGGCCCAAAGCCCCTAAGGCAATTTGCTGGGCCAGAGCCTGACGCTGCTCTTCTGGCAAGGCCTTGGTCATGTCGGTTTCAATAAACCCTGGCGCCACACAGTTGACGGTGATGTTGCGGCTGCCCACTTCACGCGCCATAGATTTGGTAAAGCCCATCATGCCCGCCTTGGCCGCCGCATAGTTGGCCTGACCGGCGTTGCCCATGGTGCCCACCACGGACGCAATGTTGATGATGCGGCCAGTGCGTGCCTTCATCATGCCGCGCAATACGGCTTTAGACGCCCGATAAACCGACTTCAGGTTCACGTTCAACACCGCATCCCACTCTTCTTCCTTCATGCGCATCAGCAAATTGTCTTTGGTGATGCCGGCATTGTTGACCAGGACCGAAACCGGGCCGAACTCGGCGGCGATGGCGTCGATTAACATTTCAATCGCGCCCTCTTCGCTGACGTTCAGCACGCGGCCCGCGCCACCGCTTGGGGCCAGACGCTCGTTGATCACGGCGGCTTGCGCCTCGCTGGTGGCCGTGCCAATCACAATGGCGCCCGCACCGGCTAAGGTTTGTGCAATGGCTTCGCCTATGCCGCGCGAAGCCCCCGTCACTAGGGCGATTTTACCCGTTAAGTCCATCATGGTTTATCCTTATTATGCGTCAATGAATGCAACCAGGTCTTCGGCCTTCACCAAAGCGGTACATTTCACCTGATCGTTAATGCGTTTGCATAGGCCTGCCAAAACTTTACCTGGACCACACTCGGCGGCCACGGTCACGCCCTCTTCGGCCAATAGGTTGACGGTATCCGTCCACAACACCGGCGAATACAGCTGGCGCACTAAGGCGGCCTTAATGTCTTGCGGGGCCGTAAAACTGGCCACGTCGGCATTGTGAATCACGCGTATGGCGGGTGGATTCACCGTCACCTCAGCCAAGGCCGCGGCCAATTGCTCAGAGGCGCCTTTCAACAGGCTGCTGTGCGCAGGCACCGACACCGGCAATGGCAGGGCACGCTTGGCGCCCTTCTCTTTGGCCAAGGCCATGGCACGGTTGACCGCTTCGGTTTGGCCCGCAATCACCACCTGGCCGGTGGCGTTAAAGTTCACCGCTTCCACCACCTCGCCCTGAGCCGCCTCAGCACACACGGCCTTAACGTCGGCATCCGACAGGCCCAATACGGCCGCCATGGCACCTTCGCCCACCGGTACGGCCGTTTGCATCAGCTGGGCGCGCAGGCGCACCAGGCGTACCGCATCGGCAAAGTCTAAGCTGCCGGCGGCCACTAGGGCGGTGTATTCACCCAGGCTGTGCCCAGCCAGTACCGTAGGCGTTTTGCCCCCGGCGGCCAAGTAGGCACGATAGGTGGCCACACCGGCCACCAGCATCAGCGGCTGGGTGTTCACGGTTTCGTTAATCACGTCGGCATTGTCGCCGTTCATCATGGCCCACAAGTCATCGCCCAAGGCCGCAGAGGCCTCGTCAAACGTTTGCTTCACCACGTCGATGTCGGCAAAGCCAGCCATCATGTTCAGGCTTTGTGAGCCCTGTCCTGGAAAAAAGAAGGCCAAAGCCATAATCATCCTTTCGTGCAGTTCACGCCGAGGCGTAAAATCAAATATACCCATCGAAAAAGGCTGCTCGAACGCGCCGGCAGCCTATTGTTGTGTGTGCTTTAGTAACGCAGCAATACCGCACCCCAGGCAAAGCCACCGCCGATGCCTTCCAGCAATAGGTTGTGGCCACGCTGAATGCGGCCATCCTTGACGCCACAGTCCAAGGCCAGCGGAATCGACGCCGCCGAGGTATTGCCATGATCGGCCACGGTCAAGATCACCTTATCCAAAGACAGGCCTAAATGTCGGGCCGTGCTTTCAATAATCCGTAAATTGGCCTGATGGGGCACCACCCAATCGACGGAGTCTGCATCCAGCCCCGCCATGGTCAAGACCTCTTCGCCCACTTTGGCCAAGGCCTTCACCGCAAATTTAAACACCGCCGGCCCATCCATATACAGGAAAGGCGCGCCCACCACGGTGCCATTCGCCACCACGCCTGGGGTTTGCAAAATATGGTTGTAGCGGCCATCGGCAGCCAGCTTGGCGTGTAAAATGCCCGGCTCGTCCGAAGCGCCCAACACCACCGCGCCCGCACCGTCACCAAACAAAACGCAGGTGCGTCTGTCGTTCCAGTCGAGCAGGCGGCTAAAGGTTTCCGCCCCAATCACCAAGGCCTTGGTGGCCATGCCGGTCCGAATGTAATTATTGGCGGTCACCAAGGCATACATAAAGCCCGCACACACGGCCTGTACGTCAAACGCAGCGCAGCCATTGGTGATGCCGAGTTTTTCCTGCACCAAACAGGCGGTGCTGGGAAACGTCATGTCTGGGGTGGCCGTGGCCACAATGATTAAATCAATGTCGTTGGCGTCGAGGTTGGCGTGCGCCAAGGCAGCCTTGGCCGCATTCACGGCCAAATCACTGGTGTGTTCCCCTGGGGCAGCAATATGGCGGGTTTTGATGCCGGTTCGGCTGACAATCCATTCATCAGATGTGTCAACACGCTTGGCCAAATCTTCATTGGTGAGGCATTGGCTAGGCAAATAGCTGCCCGTGCCCAAAATTTTAGCAAATTTCATTCGTATCCATCTTTCTCACTATTGCTCAAAAGGCTGTGTTATAGATTTATTCAGCCTCGGCAACAGGCGCTTCTTGCTGTGCTCGTTTGTCGGCTAAGCGTGCCATTTGCTGGGTCATGCCGACTTCTAGTGCCGTTAAAATACCGGCTTTGGCCTCGACGTAGGCCTCTTGCAAGGCAAAGGCGAAGCCCACCGCGTCGGTACCGCCGTGGCTTTTCACCACCACCCCCCGCAGGCCTAAGAAAATGGCCCCGTTGTAACGACGGGCATCGGCACGCTGTTTGAACGCATTCAACACCGGCATGGCCAGTATGGCGCACAGCTTGGTGAAGAGGTTGCGTTTAAATTCGGCTTTAATGAAGGCCGCAAACATTTTGGCAATGCCTTCACTGGCTTTTAAGGCCACGTTGCCCACAAAGCCATCGGTGGCAATCACGTCCACATCGCCGGTGTAGATGTCATCCCCTTCAACATTGCCGACGTAGTTTAAATCGGTTAACTGTAAGAGTTGATGCGCTTCTTTCACCACCGCCGTGCCCTTGATGTCTTCGGTCCCGATATTCAGCAGGCCCACCGTCGGGTTTTGCCGCTCGGGATGTAAGGCACGTACCAGCTCTGCCCCCATCATGCCGAACTGCACCAGCTGCTCGGCAGTACACTCAATGTTGGCCCCTAAATCCAAGACGCAGGTTAAGCCGCCTTTGGCATTGGGCATAAATTTGGCGATGGCGGGACGGTCGACGCCGCTCAAGGTTTTTAACACATAGCGGGCAGTGGCCATTAAGGCCCCGGTATTGCCCGCAGACACCGCAGCGTCCGCACGCGTTTCTTTGACTTCGTTAATGGCCAAGCGCATAGACGACTGCTTCTTGTTTTTAAGCGCCAATTGCGGCGACTCATCCATCTCCACCACCTCTGAGGCATGTCGCACCTCGATTCGGTCCAGCGGCGCACCAGCGGCCTTTAAAGCTTCACTAACAAGGTGTTCATCCCCAACCATAATCAGGCGGGCATCGGCATTTCTTTTCAGAAACGAAACGGCTGCAGGCACGGTGACGCTTAAACCAAAGTCACCGCCCATAGCATCTACTGCAATGGTTATCATAAGTAATCTATTTGACGCGAAAAGAGGAAGCTTATCATGAGCGCTTTTGCCTATACAAGCAAACATCGCCCCTGCTTTTTGCATAAAATCAGCAAAGGCCCAAAAAAGACCTTGCCACCCCTACGCCTACATCAGAATAGATTATTTATTCTAAAATTTCAAGCGAATACAAAAAAGCCAGAACTGTCTCTTATCAAGGCAGGATCTGGCTTAATCGCGTAAAGGCTTACTCGCCTTTAACTTTAACCACTTTACGACCGCGGTAGGTACCGTTAGGTGAAATGTGGTGACGCAAGTGGATTTCACCGGTGGTTGGCTCAGTTGCCAATGCAGGTAAAGTCAATGCATCGTGTGAGCGGTGCATACCACGTTTTGAAGGTGATTTTTTGTTCTGTTGAACGGCCATGTTGATGCTCCTAATAAAGTAAAATAGTTACTGGCTTTTCTTAAGCCCCGCCAGTACCGCAAATGGATTGGGTTTATCGCGGTTGACCTTGGCCAACTGCTCATTGTCACAATCATCATGCATAGGCGAAAACGGTAATGCCATAATCATTTGATCTTCAACCAACGAATAAACGTCTAGCTCCGCCTCATACAAGATCCCGTCTAAGTCAGGGTCTTGCAGCATGGCCTCATCCAGCGCTACTTCATCATCAAACAACACGATGCGCGCAGTTTCATCCATAACAAAAGCCTTCGGCTGCATACACCGCTGGCAAGTCAAGCTAAAATGAGCTTGCACGGTTAAGTCTAGGTAAGCACGCTGCCACTTGTCCACTCCGCCTTGAAGGCTGAAGGTGCAAACGCCGTCGTGATTCACTATGAATTCGTGTTTACTTACCCGTTCATCTAGTTGAGCTAAGGCAACATCGGCCTCAATAAATTGGGCAGATTGCGCAAAAGCCTTCGGGTCGATCAAATTAATGTTTAACATAAATCGGGCATGATATAATCTTTTCCCCCTCATTGTCAATTTGCTTACGACTTTTTTATGAAGAATACCACACTTGTCTTGGGTTCTGGCTCGGTATTTCGCCAAGCGCAACTCAAAACCTTAGGCCTGCCCTTTGTCAGCGCCAAGCCCCATTGTGACGAAACGCCGCTCGACCAAGAGGCTGCGCCCGATACGGCACGGCGATTGGCCGTATCCAAAGCACGCTCCTTGGTGGCGAGCCACCCCCGCAGCCTGATTATTGGCGCAGATCAGGTGGCCTTTGTCGGCCAAACTCAGTTGGGCAAACCCATGAGCGCAGACAAAGCGTTCGCCATGTTACAGCACACCAGCGGTAAAGTGCTGACCTTTTACAGCGCCCTCTGTCTTTTGAACACCGAAACCCACACTTTGCAAAACCACGTTGACATCACCGTGGTCCATATGCGCACGCTGAGCGACGCCACCATTAAAGCCTATTTGGCCAAAGAACCAGACGCCATCTACTGCGCCGGCGGGGCCAAAAGCGAAGGGCTCGGCGCGGCGCTGATTCAAAGCATCCACAGCGATGACCCGAATGCCTTAATCGGCCTGCCCATTTTCACCTTAATTGATTTTCTGGCCAACGAAGGAATACACCCACTATGAGCCTAGGCACCCTATACCTCATCCCCACCCCCTTAGGCGACGAACAACAGCCGTGGCTCTTGCCGCACGAACAAAGCCAGGTCACCCACATCACCCACTTCGTGGTTGAGGCCGAAAAAACCGCGCGCAAACACCTAAAAGCCATGGGCGTGACCACCCCCATCCGCGAGCTGCACATGAGCACCCTCAACGAACACAGCGACGACAAAACCCTGCCCGAACTGATTAAGCCGCTGCTGGCCGGCTTTGACGTTGGCCTGGTGAGCGAAGCGGGCTGCCCGGCCATTGCCGACCCCGGCGCCAATTTGGTGGCACTGGCCCACAAAAAAGGGATACCGGTTCAGCCCCTAATGGGCGCCTCCAGCATTTTTTTGGCCTTAATGGCCTCTGGCGCCAACGGCCAAAGCTTTACCTTTAAAGGCTATTTGCCCGCAGACAAGGCCGAGCGCCTAAAAGCCTTAAAGCAGCTAGAGCAAACCTCGCACAAGCACAATGAAACCCAGATTTTCATCGAAACCCCTTACCGCAATCAGGCCGTCCTAGAAGACGCCTTGGCCACCCTGGCCCCCAGCACGCGCCTGTGCATTGCCTGCGACTTAACCCTGCCCAGCCAAACCATCGTCAGCCAAACCGTGGCCAACTGGCCCAAGGCCTTGCCCAACCTACACAAGCGCCCGTGCATTTTCATCATTCACCACCAATAAACGACGCCCATTAAAAAAGCTGCCCAACCAGGGCAGCTTTTTTTGAGCAGCAGCGACTAGCGTCGCGCAATCACCGCCCCTTGCTTAATGTATTGATTCACCCCGCTCACAATCGCCTGGGCCAGCTTGGTCCGAAACGCCGCGGTTTTCAACAGGCCCTCTTCGGTGGGGTTGGAAATAAACGCCGTTTCCACCAATATAGACGGAATATCCGGCGCCTTCAACACCGCAAAACCGGCCTGTTCTACCTGGCCACGGTGCAGCTTATTCACGCCCTCTAGCTGTTTCAACACCAGCCGACCCAGCTTGAGGCTGTCGTTAATCGTCGCGGTCTGGGTTAAGTCCAACAGGGTTCTGTCCAAATACGCGTCGCCCGTCTTGGCCTTTACCCCACCGATCAAGTCGGCGTCATTTTGGGTTTGCGCCAAAAAGCGAGCCTGGGTACTGGTCGCGCCCTTTTCACTCAGGGCAAATACCCCCGTCCCGCGCGCCGAAGGGTTGGTAAAGGCATCGGCATGAATGGAAATGAAAATATCTGCCTTTTGCTTGCGCGCTTTGGCCACCCGCACGCTCAACGGAATGAACACGTCTTCATTACGGGTCATATAGGTGCGCACATTGCCTTGGCGATCAAACAAACGCTTGATTTCACGCGCCACCTGCAACACCACGTCTTTTTCACGCAGCTTAGACGGCCCAATGGCGCCGGGATCTTCCCCACCATGACCGGGGTCCAACATCACCACCAAGGGACGATTCGCCGTCACCGGCTGTTTGGGCACCACGGCCGTGTCGACCTTAGGCGGCGTCTTGGGCACGCTGGGCGATGACCCATCGGTGCTCATTTTGCCTTTGTTGTAATCTTCTAACAGTGCCAACAGCGGATCCGACTCTTCGGCGCTGTGTTTAGGGTATAAATCGACCACCAAACGGTGTTTAAACTCGGCAATCGGCTTTAAGGTGAACACCTGTGGGTTAATGGGCTCTTTTAATTCGAACACCACGCGCACCACGGTCGGGCTAAACTGAGCCGCCCGCGCCACCTTAATGTAAGGGTCAAAAGCCAATACCTTGGTGCTGATGGTTTGCATGGACTCGTTCAGCACCACGCCATCGATGTCCAACACCATACGGCGTGGACTATCCAGCTCAAAATACTTGTAGGTCACGGGTTCCGAGGCTTCAATGGTGATGCGCGTATAAGATGATGC
>JAGNPU010000171.1 GCA_017989485.1 Neisseriaceae bacterium | reverse complement strand
ATATGAAGCCACGCCTGGCCCGTTGCGGCTTGTCCAACGTCAACCCGGAACTGCTGTCTCTTGAAAACGACAGCAAGATTCGCCGCCTCATGGGCAAGGTCGACACCGTGTTGGTGGATGCCCCCTGTTCCGGTCTGGGCACCTTACGCCGTAATCCTGACTTAAAATACCGCCAGTCGCCTGAGAGCGTGGCCCAGCTGATCACCCAGCAAGCCGCCATTTTGGCCAGCGCCGCCCGTCTGTTAAAAGTCGGCGGCCGCCTGGTGTACGCGACCTGCAGCATTCTGCCGGAAGAAAACGAACAGCAGGTTGAGCAATTCTTGGCCAACCATCCTGATTTTGAATTATTAGATTGCGCCGAGCTACTGAAGGGGCTTAAAATTCCGTTGGATACAGGCCCTATGCTCAGCTTAACCCCTTACACGCATCAAACCGACGGCTTTTTTGCTGCCGTCTTACAAAAAAAATCTGTATCATCAGACCAAACTTGAATAAGGAAAGAATCAACATGAGCGCACAAGCTTCTATCCAACAAATCGTGACCGAACACAAAGTGGTGTTATTCATGAAAGGCACCAAACAGTTTCCACAGTGTGGTTTCTCTTCTCGTGCCGTGCAAATTTTGCAAGCCTCAGGCTGCAACGATTTCACCACCGTCAACGTGTTAGAAAACAACGACATTCGCGAAGGCATTAAAGTGTTTTCAAACTGGCCGACCATTCCACAACTGTATGTGAACGGTGAGTTCCTAGGCGGTTCAGACATCATGTTGGAAATGTTTGAAGCCGGCGAACTACAAGCCGCACTGGCTTAAGCCCTTTTTCTCCCAGCGCCGCGACCTCGGCTTAGGCCAGCGCGGCACTGTTGTATCTACTGCGACTAAAGAAGCAAACACATGAAAATTACCGTTGTTAATCACCCTCTTATCCAACACAAACTGACCTTAATGCGTGCAGAAGACTGCAGCACCTATAAGTTCAGAACCCTGACCAAGGAGTTGGCGCGCCTGATGGCTTATGAAGCCTCACGCGACTTCCCGACGGAAACCTTCCAAATGGAAGGCTGGTGCGGCCCGATTGAAGGCATCCGCATCAAGGGCAAAACCGTGTCTTTGGTGCCGATTTTGCGTGCCGGTCTGGGCATGTTAGACGGTGTTTTGGACATGATCCCTACCGCCAAAGTCAGCGTCATGGGCCTGTCTCGCAACGAAGAGACGCTACAGCCTGAGCCTTATTTTGACAAATTCGTCGACAACCTGTCTGAGCGTACCGCGCTGATTCTAGACCCAATGTTGGCGACCGGCGGCTCGATTGTGGCCACCATCGACATTTTAAAACGCAAGGGCTGCAAAGACATCAAGGCCTTGGTTTTGGTGGCCGCGCCTGAAGGCGTTAAAGTGGTCAATGAAGCCCACCCTGACGTGACCATTTACACCGCCGCCCTAGACAGCCACCTAGATGAAAACAGCTACATCATCCCCGGCCTAGGCGACGCCGGCGACAAAATCTTCGGCACCAAGCAACACCATTAAACCGAAGCATCCATACGCTCCCCTGGCCTAGGCCCGGGGGGTTAAGGCTCATTCATGCTGACATTTAAAGACCATTTGGCCACTTTGCCAAGCATAGACCACCTGCAAGGCTTAGACGTGGTCAACCTACTGGGCCTCACCGTCCACCACATTCCCAACGGGCCCGGCACGCAAGGCTCGTTAACCATCTATCACGCCCTGTCTTTGGGCGGCACCTTCCTCGACGAAGACGCCGTGGCCCTAGGCCTGATTTTGTTTGGCGAACACGTTCAAACCGCCATTGACCACCCCGGCAGCCACCCCAATATTGATTTTTTACTGGCCCAAAAAGCCCATAATTTAGAATACCGACTACGGCCCATCTTGACGCCCGAGGCAGAAAAATAACCCCCTGCGGCAGAACGGCCTTTTATAGGCTTTCGTGGGTATGCTAGAATGGCTGGGTTAATTTGTTTATCTTTGTTTGATTCATGGTGAGTCAAACAGGTTGCATTAAGGAAATCAATACATGGCAGGTCACAGTAAGTGGGCGAATATCCGCCACAAAAAAGAACGTCAAGACGCCAAGCGTGGCAAAATTTTTACTCGGGTGATTAAAGAAATCACCGTTGCGGCCAAAATGGGCGGCGGCGACCCCGGCTCTAACCCTCGCCTGCGTCTCGCCATGGACAAAGCCCTTGATGCCAATATGCCCAAAGACAATATTCAGCGCGCCATCGACCGTGGCACGGGCAGCCTAGAAGGCGTTGAATACCTAGAGTTGCGTTATGAAGGCTACGGCATAGGCGGCGCTGCCGTCATGGTGGATTGCCTTACCGACAACAAAACCCGCACCGTGGCCGACGTGCGTCACGCCTTCAGCAAAAACGGGGGCAACTTAGGCACCGACGGCTCGGTGGCGTTTCAATTTACCCACCAGGGCTATTTGTTGTTTGGGCCAGAAACCGATGAAGAAGCGCTCATGGACGCGGCCCTAGAGGCCGGTGCCGAAGACGTGATCATCAACGACGACGGCTCGATTGAGGTCATTACCGAGCCCAACGACCACAGCGCGGTCAAGCAAACCCTTGAGGCCGCAGGCTTTAAAGCCGAAGATGGTGAAGTCACCATGCGCCCACAAAACGAGATTGAACTGTCTGGGGACGACGCCCAGAAAATGCAAAAACTCATTGATGCTCTAGAAGACCTAGATGACGTGCAAGAGGTGTATACTTCTGCCGTCCTCGAACTCGACTAGACGCGCGATGTTTGCATCACATATTAAAGAAGGCGACCCACAAGCGTGGTCGCCTTTCTCCTTGTTTAGCCCGATAACTTAGAAAGAACGGCATGTCAGACACTAATTTTTTAGACGTAATGTACAACGAAAGCGCCGCTGCCGTGCAGTTTGCCATCGACTTTTTGCTGTATGAGGCCGCCATCGAAGATGCGCCTAGCCCAGAAGACGTGGCCGAATGGCGCGATATTTTAATGAAGCGCGGCGGCAAGTTCGAACGCTACGCCCACCTATGCCAACAATGGCTTGAAGAAGAAGCGGGCGAGTAATGCCCAAGAACAAGCTGACCATTGTGGCCCTGTTGTGGTTTGCCGGCAGCCTCTACTTTTTGTTCCGGCCCGCCAGCCCCGACGCCACAATGCCGTTTGCCCACTTTGACAAATTTGCCCATTTTTCTATGTTTTTTGGGCAATTTTGGCTGCTGTGCAAGGCCTACACCCAAGAACTTAAAGCCTTACCCATTAAGGGCTTGCTTGTGGGCGCCGTCGTCTGGGCCCTCAGCAGCGAAGCCTTACAAATGCTGCTGACCACCACCCGCAGTGGTGACGCCTGGGATGCGCTGGCCGACGTCATGGGCGCCTTATTGGCCCTGATATTTGGCCGCTACGTCAACCAATTGAAACGAGAAATCGGGAGGGCTTATGATGAGTCATGATGTCTACTTCAAACGCCGCCAACGCGTCTTACAAGCCATGTCTGAAGGCATTGCCATCGTCCATGCGGCACCAGAACAGCGCCGCAGCAACGACACGTATTACCCCTACCGACAGGACAGCTATTTTTATTACCTAACCGGTTTTAATGAGCCGGGCGCCGTGCTGTTGCTGAACGCCCTAGACCAAACCGCGCTGCTGTTTTGCCGCGACAAACACCCCGAGCAAGAAATTTGGGAAGGCTTTCGCTACGGCCCCGAAGCCGCCGCCGACGCCTTTGGCTTTGAGTACGCCTACAGCATCGCCGACTTTGACAGCGTCGCCCACGCCTGCATCAGCAACAGCCCATCACTGTACGCACTATGGGGCCTCTACCCCGAGCAAGACCAGGCCTTAATGGCCTTATGGCAAAGCGTGAAGGCCGAGTCCTGGCACAATGTGCAAGCCCCTAAGGCCTTAATGGACTTAGGCGTGATTTTAGACAATATGCGCCTGATCAAAGACAGCCACGAAGTGGCCTTGCTCAAACAGGCCGCCAAAATCAGCGCCCTCGCCCACGTGGCCGCCATGCGCGCCGCCAAACCCGGTCTATTTGAATACCAACTCGAGGCCGAGCTGTTGCACACGTTTGTGCAGCACGGCGCCCGCTCGCCCGCCTACGAAAGCATAGTGGCCTCGGGCAAAAATGCCTGCGTGCTGCATTACGTCAGCAACAATGCCCAGCTACAGGACGGTGAGCTGGTGATGATCGATGCGGGCGCCGAATTCGGCAGCTACGCCGGCGACATCAGCCGCACCTTCCCCGTCAACGGCAAGTTTAACGACGCCCAGCGCGACGTCTACGAAATCGTCTTGGCCGCGCAACTGGCCGCCATCAAAAGCATTAAGGCCAAAGTCAGCTGGCAGTCGGTCAACGACGTGGCCTTAAACATTTTGGTGCAAGGCCTGATTGATTTGAAATTATTGCAAGGGTCGGTACAAAGCAACATCGAGCAGCAAAGCTATCGCCGCTTTTACATGCACGGCCTTGGCCATTGGGTGGGCCTAGACGTCCACGACGTCGGTGGTCGCCACCGCTCGGGCAAGCCGATTTTGCTGAAAGAAGGCATGTGCACCACGGTCGAGCCTGGCCTATACATTCCTGGCGACGCCGACATTCCGGAGCACTTTCGCCACATGGGCATCCGCATTGAAGACAACGTTTTGGTCACCGACTCTGGCTGCGTGGTCTACACCGCCGACGTGCCCAAAAACATTGCCGACATCGAAGACATCATGCAAGGCTAGTTTTTTTGCCACAAAAGCCCCTCGATTTTGCGATCCGAGGGGCTTTTTTTGTTTGTCATCATGACAAAGAATAAAAATCATCGTAGCATTAATTTTTGCCTCCTTCATGAAACCGCGCATCATGAGCCTAGAATTTTTACTGATCACCTTCCTCATCACCGCATCCCCCGGCACCGGCGTCGTCTACACCGTGGCCATGGGCCTGTCACGCGGCTGCCAGGCCAGCATGGTGGCGGCCCTAGGCTGCACCCTAGGCATCGTGCCCCACCTCATCGCCGCCCTCCTGGGCCTGTCGGAGCTGCTGCACGCCAGCAGCCTGGCGTTTAACCTCTTAAAATATGCCGGCG
>JAGNPU010000170.1 GCA_017989485.1 Neisseriaceae bacterium | reverse complement strand
CGTCTCATGAATCTGGCAGGCGCAACACAGTACTTCGGGTAAGCGTATCGGCATAAAACACGATTTTGGTTTGCTCACCTTAAATAATTAGTTTAATCAGTCTTGCCCTAATCCTGCTGGGCAAGGCGCAGGCAAACACCGCTCATAGGTTTGAGTCAGAGCGTGTCGGCGATAACGGCATTGGCGCATCGCCACAGCGTTCTTGCCCAGCATCTTCTGAAGGAGTGGGGCAGAACGGGTATCCACAGGGTGGCGAAGGGCAGGCTGATGTAACTTAAGGCTACCGCCCAGTGGCGACACGTTTTTGTTCCTGAGACTCAATATACAGTGAAATTTTGATTTGTACTAGTATATTTTAATGAATGTAACATACTTTGAGTCGGGGGCTAAATCTGTGCCTATGGTCAGTATATCTTAGATTTGTGGCTACCTTTGTTCTTGGTAAAGGGAGCAAGTGGCACAGAGACCTAGATGATAGCCTTTTTCTGAGGCGGTTAAATGCGGTTTTGTCGGCCTGTTGCTGCGCAATGTCCGCCATCCATACGGTTGTGCTGGCCTGGCGTCGTGGCGTCTTTTTGAGGTTAAGGCCATGAGCCGTTGCTGCCGTATTAAAAGGCACTAGTTTTTAATTTGATGAATGATTTTACAATCGCTTTCAGGATTGCCATTGTTTTTCGTCAATGTCCCTTCGGTGCAGCGCTGTTTCAGTAGGGCAACGGCCTTTGCACCATATTGTGCGCCTTTGCGTTTGAATTCATCCGACGTCGGCTTGATGCCATCGCTGCGGGCAAGGTGTTTGGCTTCATGCATGATGGCGATTCTGACGTACATGCTTTTTTTAATGATGGGCCGTTGCGCCATATACTCAATCAATTGATTCATTTCTGTGGCCGTGGTGATGCTGCTCAGCAACAGGCCAAAACAAAAAATCAGCACAGAGATGATGTTCATTGTGTGTCTCCATTAAATATGTGTAGCAGAGGGTGCTTCGACAGCATGTCTTGGGCTGGTTTAGGACAAAAGAAACAAACGCCAGTCATGATGATACAAAAGGCAATAATGGCGCCAGAGTATACTTATTTGGCATGGTTGTAAGGTAAACATGGGCAGAGCCATGCTCGCTTTGTTTGTTGGGGGGTAGGGGCTTGTTCAGACATCACCACGATGCTGTCTGAATGATGTTGTATGCTTCGCCTACTGCTCAAGATCCGCCACTCAGTGCTTGTGTGCCATCAGCGGCCATGGTGACTCAGGCAGTGAGCACTGTGGCGCTGATGGATGGCGGCGTCTATTATATGCTTGGCGTAAATGCGTCGGCATAAAAGGCGTTCTGGGCCAGATTGCCTTCCGTGGTGAGCTTGGTTTGGCTGGCCTCAATCATGCTGGGTGAGCCACAGGCATACACTTCGTGTCCGCTTAAATCAGGGGTGTCGGCTAAAACCGCGTCTTGGATATAACCACGACGGCCTTGCCAGTTATCTTCGGCCAGGGGCTGAGACAGAATGGGCACCAAGGTGGCATGAGGCAGCTGGCTGATTAAGGCTTCGGCTGCGGCCAGGTCGTATAAGGCCTGTTTGGTTCTCACGCCCCAGTACACCGTGATCTGCTGCGTCGCCTCGGCATTGATTAAGGATTGCAACATGCTTTTGATGGGGGCGAAGCCGGTGCCGGTGGCCATGAATATTTTGGGTTTTTGGCTGTCTTTGGCCAAGGTGAAAGAGCCCAGAGGCGCTTTGATGCGGAAGATGGCTTTTTCTTGCAGGCCGCCGAACACAACGTTAGAGAATAATCCGTCTGGCTGTTGGCGTATGTGTAGCTCAATGTAGTCGGTTTGTGAGGGCGCAGTGGCAATAGAGTAACTGCGGCTTTGATTGTCTTTGAGCAGCACGTCTACGTATTGGCCTGGCCAAAAGGTAAACTGATTATTGGCCGGCATGGCCAGCTGCACCACGGCAACGTCTTGATGCACCGCAATACTTTTAACGCGCACGGGAAAGGTTTTGACCTGGGGGGCATCGGCGCCGAGGTATTCCGGCAAGTCCACCACCATGTCGGCGTGGGCGGTGACCTGGCACAACAAAACCTTGCCCTGTTCACGTTCTTCGGCGGATAGGGCGCGCTCTTTGTATTCGCCCATGCTGAAATCGCCAGAAACCACGGTGGCCTTGCAGGCGCCGCAGTTGCCGCTTTGGCAAGAATGAGGCAGGTTTAAGTTCTGGCGCTTGGCCGCCATTAATAGGGGCTCGTTGGGCAGGGTGTCAAAGCTGACGTTGCTGGGGGTAAGGGTGATGGTGCTCATGTGCCTGTTTTGTGTGAGGTCATTAAAGTCGGTATTCTAACATAAACCTTGGGGGACGCCAGCGGCTGGGCGGCCATGAAAACACGGAATAGTTTGGCGTAGCCAGACCGATCACTTATAATTACTTTTTTTGTCTTTCAAAGTTTAACGAGCATGAGCCAGACCGACCCTTTACACCCCATCCTCCCCGTCGATGCCGACGCCGATCAACAGGCAGAGGGACAGCACCAACGCAGCATTAAAAGCTTTGTGCTGCGCCAAGGCCACTTGTCGGCTTCACAGCAGCGCGCCATCGACACGTTTATGCCTGTTTATGGCGTGGCCTATCAGAATCAGTTCGTGTCCTTGGATGCCATTTTTGCGCGCAGCGCCCCTAAAATCTTAGAAATTGGTTTTGGCATGGGCACGGCCACCGCAGACATTGCCAAGGTGCAACCGGAGCAAGATTTCTTAGGGATTGAAGTCCATGGCCCGGGCGTCGGCAACCTATTGAAGCTGATTGATGAAGCGCAGTTGACCAATTTAAAGGTCATGCGCCACGATGCGGTGGAAGTGGTTGAACAAATGTTGGCCCCAGAAAGCCTCGACGGCATCCACATTTTTTTCCCAGACCCATGGCACAAAAAGCGCCATAATAAGCGTCGCCTGATACAGTTGCCGTTTGTGGAGAAGCTGGTGCCGCGTCTCAAAGTGGGGGGCTACATTCACTTGGCCACCGACTGGGCGGAATACGCAGAACAAATGTTGGCGGTGTTAAACCAGCACCCTGGTTTGGCCAATACGGCCACCGACTATGCTGAAAAGCCAGCCTATCGTCCGCTGACCAAGTTTGAAGCGCGCGGTTTGAAGCTGGGACACGGCGTGTGGGACATCGTCTTTAAGCGCGTGGCCTAAGCATGAACATCGGCGGGCAGCCCTCTTCTATGGCCGAAGGCGCGACTGAGCTGGTGGCCGTGTTGGTGGCGGCCACTCAGGGGGTGGCCAAGGTCTTGACGGTGGCGCAGGGGCGCGCATTGCCCAGCGGCCCGTTGACGCCCATACATCGCTCTTTGCAGGCAGGCGTGCGTGCATGGGTGGCGTCTCAAACCCACCACCCTTTGGGCTATGTGGAACAGCTGTATACCTTTGCCGACACCCGCCGTTTAACCGAATCTGGCCATTGCGTGGTCTACATCAGCTATTTGGGCTTGGTGCGAGAAGCGGCCGAAAGCCTAGATGAGCAGGCCACCTGGCAGGGCTGGTATGATTATTTTCCTTGGGAAGATCATCGGGCCGGCCGGCCAGAATGGTTAGACGAGTTATTGTTGCCCAGGCTAGGGCGTTGGGTGTTGCAAGCGCCTAGCGTGGCGCAACAGGCGCACGCCGCTCAGCGTGTGGCCATGTGTTTTGGTGAGGCCGGTGACGGTTGGAATGAAGAATACGTCTTACAGCGATATGAGCTGCTGTATGAAGTGGGCTTGGTGCAAGAATCGCCGCAATATCAAAGCCAGTCGGCAGACGAATTAACCATATTAATGGGTCGCTCGATGTGGCATGATCATCGCCGCGTGTTGGCCACGGCCATGGCACGGCTGCGCGCCAAGATTAAGTATCGGCCGGTGGTGTTTGAGTTAATGCCGCCAGAGTTTACCCTATTGCAATTGCAGCAAAACGTCGAGGCCTTGGCAGGCATAGGCTTACACAAGCAAAATTTTAGGCGCCTAATGGCCCATCACAACCTGATAGAGCCCACGGGGGCGATGGCCGTACAGGAGCGGGGTCGACCGGCCCAGCTGTATCGGTTTAAAGAAAACGTCTTGTTGGAGCGGGAAATGTCGGGCAGCAAGCTGCCCGTGGCGAAGTAGCACCCATGCCGATTTCTGCTGGCCCTCTTTAAGTTGGTTTTAAAGAGGGCTGTTTTATTGGGTGGAGGATGGCGCATCGCTTGACAGGCTGGTCAGGGGCTCTTATGATCGGTTTTTTATTATTAATACTCTAATTGAGCATAAGGGGCGGTATGAGCACAGCACAACAGGCTTTACCCGATGGCCTATTGCTGCCGATGGTGATGGCGGCGTTGGCCGAGGACTTAGGCAGGCGAGGGGACGTCACCAGTCAGGCGACGGTTGCGCCAGAGGCGGTGGCGACCTTACACATCGTGACGCGCCAAGGCGGCGTGGTGGCCGGCTTGGCGTTGGCGCGGCTGGCCTTTCATGCGGTGTCTGCGGCCGTCGTGTTTGCCCCTAGGGTGGCCGATGGCGAGACCGTCGGTGCAGGGCAGGTCTTGGCCGTGGTGTCTGGCCCCGCTCAGGCCTTATTGAGCGCCGAGCGTACGGCTTTAAACTTTATGACCCACTTAAGTGGCATTGCCAGCCAGACGGCGGTGATTGCCGAGGCCATACGGCCTTTTGGCACCGTGTTGACCTGTACCCGCAAGACGGTGCCAGGGTTGCGCATATTGCAAAAATACGCCGTGCGCATGGGCGGCGGACGCAATCACCGAATGGGCTTAGACGACGCCATTTTGATTAAGGACAACCACATCGCCTTGGCTGGGGGAATTGCGCCTGCGCTGAACGCGGCCAAGGCCTATGCCGGGCATTTGATACCGGTGGAGGTGGAGGTCGATACCCTAGATCAATTGCGGCAGGTTTTGGCGATTGGGGTGGATTTGGTCTTGCTCGACAACATGAGCTTAGAGGACATGCGCACAGCCGTTGCGTTGTGCCATGGCCGCGCCAAAACAGAGGCATCCGGTGGCATCGGCCCAGAACAGGCGGTGGCGGTGGCGCAAACCGGAGTGGATTTTATTGCCATGGGGTGGTTGACCCACAGCA
>JAGNPU010000169.1 GCA_017989485.1 Neisseriaceae bacterium | reverse complement strand
CCAGTTCATGGATGCGAATGTCGCCATGATGCGCCAAAATCAGCTCGCTCACTTGGTCGCACAGCGATGAGTGTGGCCTGGCCAGGCGCGCGCCATACTGCTGCATGAAATACCCCACCTGAGCATTGAAGCAGGCCGCCTCAGTGATTTGGCTCATTAACGTGCTGCCCTGAGGGTCTAGATCTTGCAAAGCCACCTCCGCCCCCACCAGGTCACGCGCCCCCATGGGAATAAAGTCGGGAATGCAGCCCGGCCGAAACCGCACCCCAAAATACCGTTTATTGGTTTGCAATTCCACCAGCTTGGCCGTGACCGTGCTGCCACACACGCGCCCCTTAGGCCCGGCCTCATCACATAAAAACAAGACGTCCACACAGCCATCGGGCACGGCAAATGCCTGACCGCCTGATTTGTCGGCCACAAAACTATAAAAATGGGAAATCGGCGAGTCGACCAGCACTTTTTTCGCATAGGCCGATGCCGTACTCAAAACAAAATAAGGCTGGATCGACCGCGACCCCATCCCCCTATCCTGCGGTAGGTTGAACATATTGATTGACTCCTCTTTGAGCCATGCCTTTCTGATTCAGAACGGCACAGACGCTTCTGCTTTGTTTTGATGATTTATTTTTATCGGTTTACTTTTCACAAACATATTAGCAATATTGCGCATAAATACTTGATTGTCAATCGCTTTATTTTTAATAATTTCCATCAAACTCGGCCTTTAGTGCTGATTTATTCTATTTTTTTGTCCAGACTTGCCGCGACAATGACTTTAATTTGGCGCCTTGCCCACCAGCCCTCCTCGCTGAGCGCAAACCAACAGCCAATGACACGAGAAGGCAGAGAGACATGATTGAATCGGAAACACCCACTTATTACACCGCCACCCGCAAATACCACACCAGTTACCCATCCTTAGAAGCCGACATAGACGTCGACGTGGTGGTGATCGGCGGTGGCTTTTCCGGCATCAATACGGCCCTGGAGCTGGCCGAAAAAGGGGTCACCAGCATTGCCGTGCTCGAGGCCAAACACCTAGGCTATGGCGGCACAGGCCGCAACGGTGGCCAAATCATGGCTGGGATTGGTCATGACATCGAAGCCATTAAACACGACGTGGGGGAAGAAGGGTTGAAAACCCTTTTTGCGCTCAGCGATCAGGGCGCCAAAATCATTCAGGAACGGATTAAGAAATACAACATCCGCGCCGATTTTTGCCATGGTTATGCCTATTTGGGCTTTAATGAGCGCCAAACCAAAACCCTACGGCAGTGGGAAAAAGAATTTAAATCGGTCGATCAAGACAATCAGATTTATCTGGCCACGGGCTCAGACATTCAGCACGTTGTGGGTTCCAGCGCCTATCAAAGCGCCCTAGTGCATATGGGGGCAGGCCATGTGCACTCCTTAAATTTACTCTTGGGCGAAGCCGAGGCGTTGGCTTCCTACGGCGCCCAGATTTATGAATTTAGCCCCGCTTTAGAAGTGACGTATGGCGACACCATTACCGTGCGCACGGCCAAAGGCAGCGTGCGCGCCAAAAAAATGCTGTGGGCCTGCGATGGTTTTTTAAACCGCATGGAGCCCCAGCTGCACAAAAAAACCATTAACACGTTTGCCTATCAGCTGGTGACCGAACCGCTGTCCGACGAGTTAATCGAGCGCATCAGTCCCATACGCGGCGCTTACAGCGACATTCGCCCCATCATCGACTACTACCGCGTCACCAAAGAAAACCGCCTCTTATTTGGCAATGCCACCCGCTGGGTCGAGCACACGCCGCATGATTTAAAGGCTTATAACCGCAAATTGATGTTGGCCATATTCCCGTATTTAAAAGACGTGCGCATAGACCTGGCTTGGGGCGGCCCCATGGCGTGCAGCGCCAACCTGTTTCCACAAATCGGCAGCCTGCCCGATCACGACAATGTGTTTTACGTTCAAGGCTATTCCGGCTTCGGCGTCACCCCCAGCCACATTATTTGCAAAATATTGGCCGAAGGCATACACGGGGGCTCAGACCACTACGACCTCATCAGCCGCGTCCAACACAAAACCATCGTGGGCAAAGAACGTTTTCGTCCCTTTATTCTGACCGGTGCCAAATGTTGGCACCAGCTCTCGGGCTACTGGACTGGTCGCCGCTAACCTTTTGAAGGAGCATCACATGCAAAAAATCAAATCTGCGTTAACCCTAAACGACCTAGACAGCTGGGGCACGGTCGTTGACCTAGGCTCTGAGATTTTGGCCGGCGACTGCCAAGCCTATGGCCAGTTCACCGTTGGCAATCCAGCCCTACCCATTAGCGGCGGCTACTTTGGCGTCAGCAAAGGCGTGTTTCGCATGACCTACCCCTTCACCGAACAAGCCACCCTTGTGGTGGGCAACATCACCTTGACCAACGAAGACACCGGCGAACAGTGGGATTTTGGCCCAGGCGAAAGCTGGGTCGTCGAAAAAGGCACCAAGGTGCTGTGGGCCATACACTCAGACTTTTTCATCAAACATTATCTGTCTGCCGTTTAAGCACACCAAAAACACCCCCACCGGCCTATGCACAGAGGGGGGGATATGGAGCATCATATGAGCCTTATTGCCGTCTTACCCGAAGTCGACCAGTTCTTGGCCACCGCCCAAGGCCACTTCATCAACGGGCACATCGAAACCAATACCGGCCCCGATGCCGTCACGCTGTACAACCCTGCCGATGGCCAAGTATTGCACCAACTCAATGGCTGCACCCGCGCCGACGTCGACCGTGCGGTGGCCAATGCCCATGCGGCCTTTATGGATCGGCGCTGGGCCGGCATGCGCCCCGCCGATCGCGAAAAAATCCTGTTCAAGCTGTCCGAATTATTGCGCCAACATGGCGAAGTCCTCGCCCAGTTAGAAACCCTTAACCAAGGCAAGTCCATTCACGTGTCTCGCGATGTGGAAGTCAACGCCACCGCCGAATACATCCGCTACATGGCCGGCTGGGCTACCAAGCTCACCGGTGACACCATGGACGTGTCCATCGCCGTACCGGAGCACACCCAGTACACCGCCTATACCCGCCGCGAACCCATCGGCGTGGTGGCCGCCATTGCCCCGTGGAATTTCCCCCTCTCGATCGCCGCGTGGAAAACCCTGCCGGCGCTGGCGGCAGGGTGCTCGGTGGTGCTCAAACCCGCCAGTGAAACCCCTTTGACGGCCCTGTATTTGGCCAAACTGGCCCACGAAGCCGGCGTGCCGGCAGGCGTGTTCAACGTGTTGATGGCCGCCGATGGCAGCATGGGCCAGGCCCTGGTTGAGCACCCCTTAATCAGCAAGGTCACCTTTACCGGCTCGACCGCCGTGGGCAAAAAAGTCGGCCACGCCGCCATAGCGCACATGGCCTCGTTTGCTTTAGAACTGGGCGGGAAAAACCCCATGATCATCATGGACGACGTGGCCGTCGACCAAGCCATTAACGGCATCATGATGGGCGGATTATTGAATTCAGGACAGGTTTGCGCCGCCGCATCGCGCATTTACGTGCAGCGTGGCCGCTATGAGGCGATCAAAACCGCCTTAACCCAAGCGTTGCAAGGCCTGAGCATTGGCCCTGGCCTAGATGAGGCCGCCCAAATTCAACCCGTGGCCTCCCAAAAACACCAGCACAGCATTTTGGCCCACATTGCCACGGCCAAAGCCGAGGGCGCCACCGTGTTCAGCGTGCCGCTCAACGGCCACGATCAAGGCTATTACGTGCCGCCAACCCTCATCACCGATGCTCGGCCCGACAGCAGCATCATCCAACACGAGGTGTTTGGCCCCGTCCTCACCCTCATTCCGTTCGATGACGTTGAAGAGGTCATCGCTGCCGCCAATGCCTCTGAATTTGGCCTGGCCGCCAGCCTGTGGACCAACAACCTCGCCCTCACCATGAACCTCTTGCCCCGCATACAGGCAGGCACGGTCTGGGTGAATACACATGTGCCGCTAGACCCTGCCATGCCGTTTGGCGGCGTGAAGCAATCCGGCATTGGGCGCGAATTTGGGCGGGCCTCCGTCGAAAGCTTCACCGAACTCAAAACCGTGTGCATCGCACACTAAACCCGTTCTTCTTCTCGTTCTTCACCACGCCCTAGGCGTGGTTTTTTTTGCCGTGGGTTGATCCATCATCGCGCCTTAACGGTATGGATCATGAATCATGCCAAATAAATACAACTTCTAGAAAACGCAACCATTAACCTTTATGACCTATAAATATGCATCATTCCTACCAAAACCCCCAAACAGCCCCCGCGCCTGTCGCCACACTGGTATTGATGCACGGGCCAACAGGGGTGGCCAACCGAGACCAAAAACACACTTTTCCTAGCCCCCACCTATCTCAGCAACATATATTGATAGGTCTTATTAGGGTGATGATTTATACTATCCCCCCATTCATAGAGACCGCCCTATTCAAACAAGGCTTTTGTGCCCCATGCATGTTGACACCCGACTTTTCCGTACCGCCGGCCACGCCCTATTCAGCCTGATCTGCCTGTTTGGCTGCGTCTTTTTTACCATACGCAGCGCCGACATTTTAGGCTTTGCCGGCATTCTCGGCCTGGCCACCCTATGTTGGCTATTGCTGTTAAGCGCCCGACGCCCCCTATTTTGGGGTCTGGCCTTCCCTTTACTGCTCGGCGCCGTACTGTATTTACCGACGGCCTTAATGTATGGTTTCCCCACCGAAGACATTGTGCTGGCGCTGTTTTACAGCAACCCTGGCGAAGCCGCCGGCTATTTGTCCGTACTGGGCAACAAAGAATATGCCTACGCCGGTGCCTTGCTGGCCTGCGCCATCGGCTTTGGCCTCAGCTATCAGCGCTACGGCAATCGGTTAAAATCCAGAACGGCCCTGCTGGCCGCGTTGGTGCTGGCCTTATTGTTCAGCGTCACCAGTAGCCGTCAGGCCATATTGGATAAAACCTACCCGTTTGCCTTTGTACAAGCCTTCACCAAGATTTACCAAGCTTTTGCGGCCCACGACTTTGCCCCGACCGGCCTGTCTGATTGGCAGATCAGCGCCAGCGCACCGCGCTATCAAGACTATGTGCTCATCATCGGCGAAAGCGCGCGCAAAGATTATCTATCCGCCTTTGGCTACCCTCAGGACACCAGCC
>JAGNPU010000003.1 GCA_017989485.1 Neisseriaceae bacterium | reverse complement strand
GTGGCGCTGCCGCAGTGGACGGCCGTGGCATGGGGCATGACGACCGCGGCCGTGTCGGCGACTTTGCCGGACAGGCCGTTTCAGCTGCTTTTCGATGAGCGCAAGGACGGCGGTGCCTTGGTGTGGGCCACGCCTTATGTGTTGAACGGAGTGTCGTTTAGCCTACAGCTCAGTTTTTTTGAAGACCGCTTGTTGAGCATGCGGCTACGGCCCGAGGTGGCGGTTCAGGGGCAGTTTGCGCAGATGAAACGCTATTTTACGGCCCATTATGGTCAGCCTTATGACGGCGGTGGTATGGATGCGGCGATGGGCGATGATGGCCGTATGCTGGAGAGCGTGACCTGGCACAGCGAGGGCACCGGGATTGGCCTGGCCGATCAAAGTGACGCCGCCCAGCCGTTTGCCTACGACATCACCGTCTTTGGGCGGCAGGTAACGTATGATTGAATGACTCAAAGCCTAGCCTAGACGTCAAAAAAAGCCTGAATCAGATTCAGGCTTTTTTTGGCGTGTGGCTAGGGCTTACTTAGAGAAATACTTGCCGTAAATGGTTTCGTATTCGCCAGAGTCACGTACTTTTTTCAGGCCGCTGTTCAGCATGGCCAAGGTGTCGGCATCGCCTTTGCGCACGGCCAAACCATAGAACTCATCATCAAAGCCTTCGGCAGGAATAATGGCCAAGTCTTGGTTAGGGTTGTTTTTCAAATAGTGGGTCACCACCGCGCTGTCGCTAATGGCCACGTCAGCACCGCCGTTTTCCACTTCTTTCATCGCCAAGGCAATGTTTTCAAAGCGCACGATTTTCGAGCTGGTGGGGCCTAGGATTTTCTGGGCCACTAGGTCGCCGGTGTGGCCGGTCACCACGGCAACTTTGTTCAGGTTTTGTAAGTCTTCCGCGGTGGCAACGGCCTTGTCTTTAGGCGCGGCAATCACTTGGGTAATGGTGAAGTAGGGCTCGGTAAAGTCCATGGTTTGCTTACGTTCTTCGGTGGTGGTGATGGCTGCGGCCAGCGCATTCACGTCGCCGGAATTCAGGCTCACGAATAGGCCGTCCCAAGGCATGTCCACAAATTGGATTTCTACGCCTTCGGCTTGGCCGATGGCGTTCACCAGGTCGATGTCAAAGCCTTGCATTTTGCCGCTGGCGTCCAAAGACTCAAACGGGGCAAATTCGGCATTGACGCCAACTTTTAAGATTTTGGCGGCAGGTGCGCCGTCGGTTTTGCTGCCACCGCAAGCAGCCAGTGCCAAAGCGGAACAGGCTACGGTTAAACCCAGCCATTTTTTTAAGTTCATTGAGTCATCCTTTATAGGGTGATTGAGCTACCGTGAGGGTAACGAAGTGAGGTGTCCCTGTTGATTATGGAACAGATAAGCAAAAAGGTCTAAAAATTTTTATTTTTAGACCTTTAGTGTGGTGTGGATGACGGTTAGCCCTGAGCATCCGCAAAGTATTTACTGTACACCTTGTCGTATTCGCCGTTGGCTTTGATTTTTTCTAGGCCTTGGTTGAATAGGGTTTGTAACTCATCGCCAGGGCGCACGGCCATGCCGTAGAATTCGCTGTCCACTTCATCGCTGTCCACTATGGTGAAGTTGTCGCCACCGTTGTTTTTAACGTAGTGGCGGATCACGGCGCTGTCGCTGAGGGCCGCATCGGCACCAGAGTTTTCAATTTCTTTCACCACCAGGGCCACGCGTTCGTAGCGGGCAATCTTAGGATTGGTGGCACCCAGGATTTTTTGGGCCACAAAGTCGCCGGTATTGCCGGTCACCACGGCCACCTTGGTCAGGTTTTTTAAATCGTCTAGTTTGGCTAGGGTTTTGCCTTTAGGCAGTAAAATCACCTGTTTGACCTCAAAGTAAGGCTCGGAGAAGTCCATGCTTTGCTTGCGCTCAGGGGTGATGGTGACGGCCGACAGGACGGCATCGATGTCGCCAGAACTCAGGCTGGCAAACAGGCCGTCCCAGGGAATGTCCTTATAGGTCACTTGGAAGTTCATTTCTTTGGCGATGGCGTTCATTAAGTCGACGTCAAAGCCTTCAATGCTGCCATCGTTGCCTTTGAACTCAAACGGGGCAAATTCAGCGTTCATCGCCACGGTATAGGTTTTGGGCGCCGCGTCATCGCCCGCTGTGGCTGCCGTGTCTTTTTGGCCGCCGCAGGCAGCTAGGGTTAGGGCAGAGCAGGTGATGGCCAAGCCCAGCCATTTTTTGATTGTCATGTGTTGTCCTCTATTTGATTGTGTTGCCAAGTTCATGCTCGGCAGTGATGAACAGTCAGCTTGGACGTAGGGCGGTGGCGGGTTGGCCCTGCCCTGTAGACGCTGTCGACTGAAGTAGGTCATGGTAGCATGTGGGGCAGGGTGAATCTAGCATTTTGGTGCGGCAAAAGGCCGCGCGCTGCGGCCAGCCTGAAGGAAATAGGGTCGGACAGCTTACAACCAAAAGTTTGCTGGATATGCCTATTTCGTCTAATCTGGGGTTATGATTTCGTATATCATGACCTCTATCTAATAGTGTATTCAATACGTGGAAGGATGAACCCCAATGAAAATTGCAAACAACGTCACCGAATTAATCGGCAACACCCCCTTAGTTAAGTTAAACCATCTGACCCAGGACGTGGGCGCGACGGTGGTGGCCAAGTTGGAGTTTTTTAATCCTGCCCACAGCGTGAAAGACCGTATTGCCATCGCCATGATTGATGCCGCCGAAAAAGCCGGCAAAATCCATAAAGACACCATTATTGTGGAACCCACCAGCGGCAATACCGGCATCGGCCTGGCCATGGTGTGTGCCGCACGCGGCTATAAGCTGACCATCACCATGCCAGAAACCATGAGCAAAGAGCGCCGCATGTTGCTAAAGGCCTATGGCGCTGAGCTGGTGTTGACGCCGGGCGCTGAAGGCATGTCAGGCGCCATCAATAAGGCCGCGGCCTTGGTGAGCGAGCAGCCAGATGTCTACTTTATGCCACAACAGTTTGAAAACCCAGCCAATCCTGAGATTCACCGTTCGACCACGGCCGAAGAAATTTGGCGCGACACCGATGGCGCCGTTGATATTTTCGTGGCCGGCGTGGGCACGGGCGGCACCATTACCGGCGTGGGTGAAGCCCTTAAGGCCAAAAATGACAAGGTACAAGTGGTGGCGGTAGAGCCTGAAGCGTCTGCCATTTTATCCGGCGGCGAAAAAGGCCCTCACAGCATTCAAGGCATTGGCGCAGGCTTTGTGCCGGGCATTTTGAACACCAAGGTGTATGATGAAATCATTCAGGTCAGCAACGAAGCGTCTTTTGAGACCGCGCGTGGCATGGCCAAACACGAAGGCCTATTGGTGGGGATTTCTTCTGGTGCCGCGGTTTGGGCGGCGTTAGAATTGGCCAAACGTCCTGAAAACAAGGGCAAGTTAATCGTGGTCATCATCCCATCATTCGGTGAGCGTTACTTGTCAACGCCTTTGTTTGAGAATTTGGCATAATTGTTACAGAGTTGAGAAAAAGCAAGGCTGAATCTGAACAAAATACGCTATTTGCTCAATATGGGTTATAATTAGCCCTATGAAAGCATATATCCCATTTTTATTCGTATCGGCTTTGTTATTGTCGGCTTGTCAACATTTGCCGACCAATCTTTGGCCACAAAATAAAGGTGCTTCAACCGAAACGTATCAAATGGCGGACAGCCATGCGCAAAACGTTGAAGCCATCCGTGTTGAAGCGAACCGTTTAGGCACGCTTGTGGGCAGGGGCGAAATAACCAAAGTGCAGGCTGCACAGCTATTGAATCGGTTCCGATTGAAAGCCGTCGGCAGCAATACAATAGATGACAGTGTGTTTAGCGTATATTTGCGTTCAACAGTTGAAAGCCAAAATGGTAAAATTACCGGCTTGCAATCGAAACAAATTATCCAAACGTCGCTAGAAACTTGGCAAGTGCGTTGGCCAACCATGAAAGACCGGCCAAAAAATCCCGCATTCACCAACTTCCTGCTACAGCATTTGGGTATGGACATGTTGAAGTAAGCGCTTGACGCCAGACGTCTATTGAAAAAGCCAGCATACGCTGGCTTTTTTGTTGTCTCAACAAAATCCTTTTGCAGGAAGGTGCGCTGAATACGCATCGCGAAGCCAGGCTCAATATGGGGCGCGTATCAACCATGGCTTAATGACGGCCAACATGCGGTAGCGTGGGTCAAGCGCAGCGGACCCACGGCCCTATCACAAAAGCCAACCCCCGTGGATCTCGACCCGCGCTACTTTGGGCAAGCGCGCCCTAATGGGGCCATAAACCCTGGTTAGGCCATAAAAAAACGAACGCGATAAGCGTTCGTTTTTTAGTACAGTATGACGCGCTTAGGCGCTGATCACCGTTTTGCCACCCATATAAGGGCGCAAAACCTCGGGGATGGTGATGGAGCCATCGGCATTTTGATGGTTTTCCAGCACCGCCACCAGGGTTCGGCCAACGGCAAGGCCAGAGCCATTCAGGGTGTGGACATAGCGGTTTTTGCCGTCTTCGTCTTTGAAGCGCGTCATCATGCGGCGGGCCTGAAAGTCTTCGCAGTTTGAGCAGCTAGAAATTTCGCGGTAGGTGGCCTGAGCCGGTACCCACACTTCTAGGTCATAGGTCTTGCGTGCGCCAAAGCCCATGTCGCCCGTGCACAGGGTGATGACCCGATAGGGCAGATCTAAAGCGTTTAAAATGTTCTCGGCGTGGCCCACCATTTCTTCGAGCGCCGCATAAGAGTGCTCTGGATGCACAACCTGCACCATTTCGACCTTGTCGAACTGGTGTTGGCGGATAAGGCCGCGGGTGTCTTTGCCGTAAGAGCCGGCCTCAGAGCGAAAGCAGGGCGAGTGGGCCGTCATTTTGAGCGGCAGCTCGGCGGCCTTCAGCAGGCTTTCGCGCACGGTGTTGGTTAAGGTGATTTCGGCGGTAGAGATCAGGTATTGATCCTTGGCGTCGTCGTCACCGCCGCGAACAACTTTAAACATGTCGTCGGCAAACTTGGGCAATTGGCCGGTGCCAAACAACACGTTAGGGTTCACGATATACGGGGTGTAGTGTTCTAAATAGCCATGCTCGTTGGTGTGGGTATTCAACATGAATTGGGCCAGGGCACGGTGTAGCTGCGCGATTTGGCCTTTCAAAACGGTAAAGCGTGCGCCAGACAGCGCCGCGCCGGTGTCGAAGTCTAGGCCCAGAGGCGCGCCAACGTCGACGTGGTCTTTGATCTCAAAATCAAAGCTGCGTGGGGTGCCGACTTTACGCACCTCAATATTGTCTTGCTCATCTTTCCCCGTCGGGACGCTGTCGTGGGGCAGGTTGGGGATGGTCAACATCCACTGGTCAAGCTGGTTTTGTACCACTTGATAAGCGTCTTCAGCCTGTTTTAACTCATCACCAAGATTGGCCACGGTGGCCAAAATGGCAGACACGTCTTCGCCCTTGCTTTTGGCGATGCCAATTTGTTTGGACGTGGCGTTGCGCTTGGCCTGTAGGTCTTGTGCCTGCGTTTGCAAGTTTTTGCGCTGGCTGTCTAATTCATTAAAGGCGCTGACGTTGAGGTCATAGCCACGGCGTGCCAGCTGGGCGGCAACGCCGTCGATGTCGTTGCGTAAGAGTTGAATGTCTAACATGCGTAATCCGTCGTGAATACTTTAAATGCTTTCATTTTAAGCCATTTCGCCTAATTATGTTAGGCCTGAGCGGGGGCTGGGGTGATTTATTTTCTTAACTTGGGCGATATGCCCTTGCTTGCCGCCTATTCTGCCGTCTGTAAGGTTGTTTTTGGTGGGCACTTGCGCTAATCTTAAGCGCTTTATTATAAATGATCATCATCAAGCCCCCCGGCATCAACCCACAAGGATACGAAAGTCAGATGGAACACACATTAAGAGTAGGCATAGTCGGCTACGGCCATTTAGGCAAGGGCGTGCAGTGCGCCATTCGCCAAAACCCAGACATGACTCTGGTGGCGATTTTTTCGCGCCGTCCTTTAAGCGCCCAAGACGTGGGCGATGCGTCGGTATTGGTGTTGCCCCTCAGTGAGGCAGAAGCCTATCAGGACAAGATTGACGTGATGATTTTGTGCGGAGGCTCTGCCCATGACTTGCCCGAGCAAGGGCCTCATTTTGCCCAATGGTTTAACACCGTGGACAGTTATGACACCCATGCCAAAATTCCAGAATACTATGCCAGCGTGGACGCCGTGGCCCAAAAAACCGCCAAAACGTCGTTGATTTCCATCGGCTGGGACCCAGGCCTGTTTTCTTTAAACCGCCTGTTTGGCGAAGCCATTTTGCCAGAAGGCGAAACCTACACGTTTTGGGGCAAGGGCTTGAGTCAAGGCCACTCAGACGCGATTCGTCGGGTTGAGGGCGTTAAAGCTGGGGTGCAGTATACCTTGCCCAGCGAAGCCGCGATTACGGCCGTGCGTCAGGGCTTAAACCCTGAGCTGAGCACGCGCGACAAACACACCCGTGAATGCTATGTGGTGGCCGAAGACGGTGCCGACGTGGCGAAAATCGAGCAGGCGATTAAAACCATGCCGAATTATTTTGCCGATTACGACACCACGGTGACCTTCATTAGCGAGGACACGCTCAAGCAGGCGCATGCGGCGATGCCGCACGGTGGCTTTGTGATCCGCAGTGGCAAAACCGGTCAGGGGACCACGCAAATCATGGAATACGCCTTGAAACTGGGCAGTAATCCTGAGTTTACCTCCAGCGTCTTGGTGGCCTATGCCCGTGCGGCCTGTAAAATGAATGCGCTGGGCCTGATCGGGGCCCAAACCGCCTTTGACGTGGCCCCAGGTTGGCTGTCGCCGAAAAGTGCGGCGGCGTTGCGTAAAGCTTTGTTATGAACCAGCCGGTTTAACCCGCATTGATTGCCAATGTTAAAAGCCATCATCCTTTTCGGGTGATGGCTTTTTTTACAGGCAGGCGACGAGGTCGTGTTCAAAGGCCGCGGGCGTGGTTTTGGGGGCAAAGCGGGCAATCACTTGGCCGTGGCGATTGATTAAAAATTTGGTGAAGTTCCACTTGATGGCGCTAGAGCCTAAAAGGCCGCGTTTTTGCGCCTTTAAGTAACGCCATAGCGGGTGGGCGTTGGGCCCATTGACGTCAATTTTGTCGGCAATCAAAAACGTGACGCCATGGTTTTTTTGGCAAAAGTCCTGTAAGGCCCTGCCTGAAAGCGGTTCTTGCTTCATGAATTGGTTGCAAGGAAAGGCGATGATGACCAGGCCTTGTGCCTGATATTTTTGAAACAGCGCCTCCAGCTCGGTTAACTGAGGGGTGAACCCACATTGGCTGGCGGTGTTGACAATGAGCAGGACCTGACCTTTAAATTCGGCTAGGCTGCGGGGGGTGTGTTGCCCATCTTGGAAGGAAAAATCGTATAAGTCCATCATGTCGATGATCCAAAAAAAAACGCTGAATTAGTAAGGGGACTAATTCAGCGAAAGGGGATAATAGTAGGGGCAAGGGGATGCCACCTACTGAAGTAATCATACCATAATTGTTAAGACATAACAGAAACTGTAATAAATACCCAACCCCTTGTTGTATTTTTACTAAACACTGTTAAGCTTTTGGTAAGGTTACCCCAACTTGTCCCATATATTTACCATTACGGTCTTTATATGAGGTTTCGCACATTTCGTCACTCTCAAAGAACAATACCTGCGCCACGCCTTCGCCCGCATAAATTTTGGCGGGCAATGGGGTGGTGTTCGAAAACTCTAGGGTCACATAGCCTTCCCACTCGGGTTCAAATGGGGTCACGTTGACGATGATGCCACAGCGCGCATAGGTTGACTTGCCCAAGCACACGGTCAGCACGTTACGAGGAATGCGAAAGTATTCCACGGTACGCGCCAGCGCAAAAGAGTTGGGGGGGATGATGCAGTAATCATCTTCCACCTCCACAAAGTTGCGGGTGTCAAAGTTCTTGGGGTCAACAATGGTGCTGTTGATGTTGGTAAAGATTTTAAATTCACGGGCACAGCGGATGTCGTAGCCGTAGCTAGACGTACCGTAGGAAATGATGCGTTGACCGTCGGCCATTTTGACTTGATGAGGCTCAAAAGGCTCAATCATGCCTTCGGTTTCGGCCATGCGGCGGATCCATTTATCCGATTTAATGCTCATTGATGTCGTTCCCTGGTTATTTTTGTAAGCCGCCTAAGTGTACCACTAACTCGTCAAGCATCGCACCTAGGCTTTCAATCATGATGATTTGGCTGGCCATGGTGAGGCTGGCCATGTCGTCGCCGTGTTCGCTGGCTTCGTCTTGCAGAATGTCTAGGTATTGAATGCGTTTCAAAGCAAAGTCTTGGGTCAGCACAAAGCGGATGCGCTCTTGCCACACCAGGCCCAATTGGGTGACGACTTTGCCATTTTTGACGTGGTTAATCACTTCTTCTTCGGTCAAGTCCTGTTTGGAGATGCGTACCGTCGGTGCGGTTTCGCCCGTGCCTTTGAGCTCGCAGTCGCTGTCTAGCTCAAACTGGCCATCGGCGGCGCCTTGTAGCAGCCAGTTGGTCATTACGGTGCTGGGCGACTGCTCGGTATTGGGTAAGGTGGCTTCTAGGCCGCCTAGCGCCTGTCGAATTTTGCTTAACAGGGCTTCGGCCTTGTTGGCGGTGGCGCTGTTGATGATTAAATAACCGCGCTCGTAGTCAAAGATGGCCTGGCTGCGGCTGCTTTTGGTAAAGGCGCGCGGCAGTAGGTCATCGGTGATTTGTTCTTTCAGCGACATTTTTTCTTTACGGCCCATGGTACGGGCTTCTTCTTGCTCAATCAGGGTGATTTTTTCATCCAAGATGTCTTTGATGACGGCGCTGGGCAAGACTTTCTCTTCTTTTTTGAGGGCCACGCGGTGGCTGTTGTTGGCGCTGAACACCAGGGCTTCGTCAAAGCTGACCGCGGCGGTAAATCCTTCGCTAAACCAGTCTAGGCCTGTGCAGGGGGCGAAAGCGGCTTCGGCTAAGGCTTTATTGATTTGATCAACCTCAGGCAAATTGGCTTTGTTGAGGGGGTAAAAAGAAAGTTGTTTAAACCACATAGGGGCTGTTCCATTAAAAGGTTAATTAATCAGGAGGGGCGTTGTCGCCCAGCTAGTCTTCTTCTGCCCAGTCATCCCAGGCGGCCATGGCCTTGTTGACCAGGTCGAAATCAAAGCCGCGATAGGCCAAAAAGCGCATTTGTTTGTGCCGATCGGCCATAGAGGCTGGCGGTTGTTTAAATTTTTTGCGCACGGCGGCAATGGCCGTGGTCAATTCTGTCTCGGTGTCGGGGCGAAACTGTTGAAATAAATCGGCGTCTATGCCTTTTTGTTTCAGGCTTTCTTGCAGGCGCCGAGAGCCGTATTGCTGGCTTTTGGCATTGATAAAGGATTCAACATAACGTTCGTCCGACTGCCAGTCAAGGTCGGCAAACTCGGTCAGCACCGCCTCGACTTCGGCTTCGTGCTGGCTGCGCGATTCATTCAGTTTGTCTTCGTCGGCGGCCGCGTCCTCATCGGGCTTGTGCGCCGCCATCAGTTTCTTCTTGAGCTCGGCGCGACCGTATTCGCGCCGAGAGAGCAAGTCTAGGGCGCGGCTTTTCAGCGACTTGGTTGGCCGCATTAATGTTTGATTTCGCTAGGGTGGAGGTAATCAAACAGCTGGGTCAGCTTTTCGATCACCAAATTGGGCTTGGTGGCGTCGTTTTGGCTGAGTTCATACATGTCTTCATAACCATAGTTGACGCCGATCACCGGCGTGCCCGCGGCTTTGGCGGCCAAAATGTCGTTGCCGGAGTCGCCCACCATCACCAGCTCGGCCGGCAAAATGTTGAGGACTTCACAGGCGTGCAGGATGGGCGTGGGGCTGGGTTTTTTCTCGGGCAGGGTGTCGCCGCCAATGATGAGGCTGAAGTAATCGCTCATCCCTAAGTCGGTAATGGCCTTAATGGCGAAGCGCTCGCTTTTGTTGGTGATCACCACCAGCGGATAGCCTTCGCTTTTTAACAGCTCTAGGCCGGTCAAGACGTTGGGGTAGATTTGGGTGAGGTCGGTTAAGTGGGCATAGTAATGCTGAATAAACAGGGTAAAGCCCTGCTGCCACAGTGACGCTTCGGCTTGCCCGTCGGTGCTGTCGGTCAGACAGCGGTGAACCAGGGTGCTGATGCCGTCGCCCACGTAGGCGGTAATCGTGTCTGACGGCAGAGGGGCCAGATTGAGTGCGCTGCGCATGTGGTTGGCGGCGGCGGCCAGGTCGGCCACGGAGTCAATGAGGGTGCCATCTAGGTCAAAGGCAAAGGCTTTAATGGTTACGGCTTCAGTCATCTGCGAGCTTTCGAATGTCAACAACGGCTTCGCGGCCAAAGGCGGGCGAAACCAAATAGGCTAAAATGGCGCGCGCCACGTGTTCGGGCTCGCTTAAGGCGGCATTGTCTTTGAGGGCAATGAATTGGTCTAGGTTAGGGAAGTCGGCCTTATCTTGGGCGCGGATGTGCGCCTGCATGCCGGTGTTCACGACGCCAGGGTAGAGGGCCACCGAGCATAGCTCAGGATGCTCTTTTTGCACAATGCGGCTGAAGTGGTCTAGGCCAGCCTTGCTGGCACCGTACACGCCCCAACCTGGATAAGGGGTTTGGGCGGCACCCGACGATATGTGCAGCAGCTTGCCGTGCAGCTGCGCAGGCAGTTGCTGGATGAAGGCGTTGCTGAGCAAAATCGGTGCGGTCAGGTTGAGGTGGATGGCGTTGGCCACCGGCGGCTCGGGATAGTGGCCGCTGAGGGCCATGGGGGCGACGGTGCCCGCATTGTTGATCAGCACCAAGGTGGTTAAGTCGAATTGCGCAAAAAAGGCCAGCGCCTGCGCCACCAGGTCCGCCGCGTCAAAACTGAGGCTTAAGTCGGCCGAGGCCCCTAGATATAAGGGATGGTCAAAGTCGGCCAGCCGGCGCGACACGCCAAAGACGGGCGCTTGCTGCGCCAGCAGCTGCTGGACCAGCTCGGCGCCTATGCCCTGGCTGACGCCGGTGACGAGGTAGGCGGTTTTTGCGGTGTTCATGACTAGGCCTTTACGGTGGCCAGCTGGGCATACATGGCGTCGATGACGGCCTTGTAGTCAGGCTGGTTAAAGATGGCGCTGCCGGCCACAAAGGTGTCGGCTCCGGCGGCGGCCACGGCGGCGATGTTGTCGACCTTGATGCCGCCATCGACTTCAATGGCGATGCGTTTGCCGGTGCGCTCATAGTGGGCATCGGTCAGGCGTTTGGTTTGCTTGATTTTTTCTAGGGTGTGGGGGATGAAGCTTTGGCCACCAAAGCCAGGGTTAACCGACATCAGCAAAATCATGTCGACCTTGTCCAAAACATGCTCGACTTCGTTGAGGCCGGATGCGGGGTTTAAGACCAGGCCTGCCTGGCAACCGAGCTCTTGAATCAAGCCCAGGCTGCGGTCTACGTGACGGCTGGCGGCCGGGTGGAAGGTGATGATGTTGGCACCGGCTTGGGCAAAGGACTGGATTAAGGCGTCGACGGGTTCCACCATCAGGTGCACGTCCATCGGTACCGTGGCATAAGGCTTGAGCGCTTCGCAAATCATCGGGCCAAAAGTGAGGTTGGGCACATAGTGATTGTCCATCACGTCAAAGTGAATCAGGCTGGCGCCGGCGTCAATGACGCGGCGCACGTCAGCGCCTAAATTGGCAAAATCAGCGGACAGAATACTAGGGGCAATGCGGTACATGGCAATCACTTTGGCTAAGGTTAGGATGGGCTTATTTTACCGTATTTGACGGCGAAGATGTATGGGCAACGCGATTTAAACGCTTTTGGTTTTTTGGGTGACAAACCGCAGCAAGGCCATGCCGATTAAAATGGCGCTAATCGACCACGACAGCAGGCCGGTGAGGCCTAGGGCCAGATTGGGTTCGTTGGCGGCCAAGGTCAGGTTGCGCAACCACGCATAGGCAAAAGCGCCTAAGTTGAGCACGGTTAGGCCGAACACCAACATGGGTTTGTATTTGCTGGGTGCGAGGGTTTTGGCATAGCAGAACAGGGCCAGTGCGGCAGGGGCCACAACTTGGAGTAATAAAATGAGGTCTTTGGCGGTCAGAGACATAAGGGGCTCCTTTGCTGTTGTTATTTTGGGATAAAGACACGCTCGGTGCGCTCGCCCGAAGGCGGTTGAAGGGGTAAAGCATAAACAATTTAAGCCGTTTTGACTAGCCTTAAGGCCAAAGGTTCTTGTGCTGGCGGCCTTAATGGTCGGGCGTGTCGAATAGGCCTGGGGTGAATAAATCGGCCTGGACGTCGCCTAAGGTTTGCTTGAGCGGCACGTCTACCCGAATGTCTTCGGCAGGGGTGCAGCAACAGGGCAGAATTTCACCGGCTTGAATAAACGCCAGCGGCGTTTGATGATAGGTCACCGACCCAGACACCAGGCGGGTGCGGCATGAGCCGCAATAGCCGCTACGACATTGATACTCAATCTCGTGGCCGGTGCGTTCCAGCCCATCAAGAAGGGTTTCCCCTTGGTTGAGGTCAAAAAAGGTGTCTTGGGTGGTGATGGTGGACATTAGAGTTCGAAGCTGTTGAAGTCATCGTTGTTAATATTGCCATCAATTTGGCCCACGAGGTAGGAGCTGACTTCCACTTCTTGGGGCGCCACTTGCACATTGTCTGAAGACAACCAGGCATTAATCCATGGAATTGGGTTTTGGTTGATGCCAAAGGCCGGGGTTAAGCCCACTGCCTGCATGCGCAAATTGGTGATGTATTCCACGTATTGGCTCAAAATGTCTTTGTTCAAGCCGATCATCGACCCGTCTTTGAACAGGTATTCCGCCCATTCTTTTTCTTGTTCCGCAGCCAGTTTGAACAGCGCCACGCAGTCGCTTTCACACTCTTTGGCGATCAGGGCCATTTCTGGGTCGTCTTGGCCGGCGCGTAAAATATTCAAAATATGTTGGGTGCCGGTTAAGTGCAAGGCTTCGTCACGGGCAATCAGGCGAATGATTTTGGCATTGCCTTCCATCAGGCGACGTTCGGCAAACGCAAACGAGCAGGCAAAGCTGACGTAAAAACGAATGGCTTCCAAGATATTCACCGACATGAGGCACATATACAGTTTCTTTTTCAGCTCATACAGGTTGACCAAGACAGGCTTGCCCTTAATCGTGTAAGTGCCTTCCCCTTGGGTTTGCAGTAGCTGGGTGGAATGGATTAAGTCATCGTAATATTGGGCAATGCCGTTGGCGCGTTTGATGATGAATTCATTCGCCACAATGTCGTCAAACACCAAGGCGGGGTCATTCACAATGTTGCGGATGATGTGGGTGTAAGAGCGAGAGTGGATGGTTTCTGAGAACGACCAGGTTTCAATCCAGGTTTCCAGCTCGGGAATGGACACCAGGGGCAGCAGCGCCACGTTGGGGCTACGGCCTTGAATAGAATCCAATAGGGTTTGATACTTTAGGTTGCTGATGAAGATGTGTTTTTCATGTTCGGGCAGGTTGCGGTAGTCGGTACGGTCTTGTGACACGTCGACTTCTTCAGGACGCCAGAAAAAAGACAGCTGTTTTTCAATCAGTTTTTCAAAAATGTCATATTTTTGTTGGTCGTAACGGGCCACGTTGACGTTTTGGCCAAAAAACATCGGTTCTTTTAATTGGTCATTTTGTTTGGGTGAAAATGTACTGTAGAGCATGGCAACCTCAGGGTCAGATGTTCGAAACAAATGGCACGGAGTGTGCCATTTGTTGGGGTGATTAATTAAATTTTACACGCGCCGCCGGCACAGTCGTCGATGTCGTTTTGCGCATCGTCGGCACCGTCACGGGTATTGTGGTAGTACAAGGTTTTGAGGCCGTATTTGTAGGCAGTCAACAAATCTTTCAACAGCTGATTCATCGGTACTTTGCCTTCAGGGAAGCGGTTCGGGTCGTAGTTGGTGTTGGCGGAAATGGCTTGGTCCACAAACTTCTGCATGATGCCCACCAGCTTCAAGTAACCTTGGTTGCTGCCCATTTGCCAGAGTAATTCATATTGGTCTTTCAGACGCTCGTATTCAGGCACCACCTGTTTCAAAATGCCGTCCTTAGACGCTTTAATCGTCACCAAGCCACGAGGAGGCTCAATGCCGTTGGTGGCATTGGAAATCTGGCTAGAGGTTTCTGAAGGCATCAGGGCCGTTAGGGTTGAGTTACGCAAACCGTGCTGCTTGATCTCTTGGCGTAGGCCTTCCCAGTCTAGGTGTAATGGCTCTTGGCAGAAGGTGTCCAAATCAGACTTGTAGGTGTCGATGGGCAAGATGCCTTGGGCGTACGTGGTTTCATTAAACTTAGGACAGGCACCAAACTCTTGGGCCAGTTTGTTCGAGGCTTTCAATAAGTAAAATTGAATCGCCTCAAAGGTTTTGTGGGTTAAGTTGTTGGCGCTGTCGTCGGAGTAGCGCACGCCATTTTTGGCCAAGTAGTAGGCAAAGTTAATCACGCCTATGCCTAAGGTACGGCGATTCATGGTGGCGTTGTATGCCGCCTTAATCGGATAGTCTTGGTAATCCAATAGGGCATCCAACGCGCGTACGGCCAGATCAGACAGGCCTTCTAATTCGTCTAGGTTTTTGATGGCGCCCAGGTTGAATGCCGACAGCGTGCACAGCGCGATTTCGCCTTCTTCATCATTGATGTCGTTTAACGGCTTCGTGGGCAGGGCAATTTCCAAGCACAGATTGCTTTGGCGTACCGGCGCCACGCGTGGGTCGAACGGGCTGTGGGTGTTGCAGTGGTCAACGTTTTGAATGTAAATACGGCCGGTGCTGGCGCGTTCTTGCATCATTAAGGAGAACAGTTCCGAGGCTTTAATGCTGCGCTTGCGGATGCTGTCATCCTGCTCGTACTGGGTATACAGGCGTTCGAAGACTTCTTGGTCTTCAAAGAAGGCATCGTATAGGCCCGGCACGTCGGCTGGTGAGAATAGGGTAATGTTTTGGTTTTTTAAGAAACGCTCATACATGGTGCGGTTGAGTTGCACGCCGTAGTCCATATGGCGCACGCGGTTTTCTTCAACGCCACGGTTGTTTTTTAACACCAGTAGTGACTCAACCTCTAAGTGCCACATAGGGTAGAACAGCGTTGCCGCACCGCCCCGCACGCCGCCTTGAGAGCAGCATTTCACCGCGGTTTGGAAGTGTTTGTAAAACGGGATGCAGCCAGTGTGCTGGGCTTCGCCGCCACGAATAGGGCTGCCCACGGCGCGGATGCGGCCAGCGTTGATGCCGATGCCGGCGCGCTGTGACACATAGCGAACAATGGCGCTGGTGGTGGCGTTAATGGAATCCAGGCTGTCACCACACTCGATCAGCACGCAAGAGCTGAACTGACGTGATGGCGTACGCACGCCGGCCATAATGGGCGTCGGCAATGAGATTTTAAACAAAGAAATCGCATCGTAAAACGCCTTAACATAGTGTAGGCGGGTGCTGGCTGGGTATTTGGCGAACAGGCACACGGCCACCAGCATATACAGATACTGAGGGCTTTCAAAAATTTCGTGGGTCACCCGATTTTGGGCCAGGTATTTGCCCTCTAGCTGTTTGACCGCGGCGTAAGAGAAGGTCATGTCACGCCAGTGATCAATGTGGTCGTTCAGCTCGTTTAGTTCCGCTTCGCTGTAATCTTCGAGGATGTGTTGGTCGTATTTGCCCGCCGCCGTCAGTTTGGTGATGTGGGCAAACAGTTTAGGCGGTTCGAACTGGCCGTAGGCTTTTTTGCGCAGGTGGAAAATCGCCAGGCGCGCGGCCAGGTATTGATAGTCCGGCACGTCTTCAGAAATCAAATCAGCGGCTGCTTTGATGATGGTTTCGTGAATGTCGTCGGTGCGGATGCCATCGTAAAATTGGATTTGGGAACGCAGTTCAACCAAAGAAACCGATACATTGTTTAAGCCTTCAGCGGCCCATGCGATCACTTTATGGATTTTATCCAGCTCAATGGGTTCTTTACGACCGTCGCGCTTGGTCACGAATATAGGTTTGCCGGTGGCTTCTTGTTTGTCTAAAACAGTATCGGTCATGAGGGCGCTCTTTCTTTGGTGATAAATTGTAAACATAAGTAAGGCTTTAAATACACAATCTAAGCCAACAAGATGAGTCATGGGTGCATCGCAATGAACACTAGGTAATGTGTTTTTGCATTGCATTCAACACAACATCGAGTGATTCTACCCCAGTCGTCTTGGTAAGGAAATATTGACTTTTTGGTTTGTATGAGGATGGTATGGGACAGGCTGGGACAATAGGCTGAGTTTAGTTAGGTTTACCCCCCAATTCCATGCAAAAAAAATAAATATTTTAATTTTAAAAATAGGCATAAAAGCGTCAAACCTGACTTTTTTCCGCCTTGGCGAGGTTTTTTTTACTGAGTATTCGGCAATGGCGTTATACTTCTAAGGTTTACTTATTAATATACGAGATTAGAAATAGAATGATGGCTCATTTTAAACAAGCTATTGCCGGTGCCCAGATTTTATTTGTGGCATTTGGGGCAATGGTGCTGGTGCCGCTGTTAACCGGCCTTAATCCAGCGTTGGCCCTTTTGGGGGCAGGTGTAGGGACTTTATTGTTTCAAGTGGTCACGAAACGTAAAGTGCCTATTTTTTTGGGCTCTTCGTTTGCCTTTATCGCCCCGATTATTTACGCCATACAAGAGTGGGGCATGCCCAGCACCATGTTTGGCCTGTTTGCGGCAGGCTTTATGTATTTTGTGTTTGCCGCCCTGGTGCGGTGGCGTGGTGTCGACGCCGTGCATAAATTGCTGCCACCGGTGGTGATTGGGCCGGTGATTATGGTGATTGGCCTGTCGGTGGCCATTGTCGCCAGCCAAATGGCCATGGGCCAGTCGGGTGGCAAACAGGTTTTGCCTTATGATCAGTCGTTAATGCTGTCTGGCTTTACGTTTGCGGTGACCGTCATCATTACCGTGTTTGGCAGTAAAATGATGAAGCTCATCCCCATTTTAATCGGCGTGTTTGCCGGTTATGCGGCGGCTTTGGCGGCAGGCCTCGTGGACGTGGGCGCCTTGGCGGCGGCCCCTTTGTTTGTGCTGCCGGTCATCACCACGCCAGAGGTGAACTGGCATGCGGCGCTGTTCATGTTGCCGGTGGCGATTGCCCCCGCCATTGAACACATCGGCGGCATTTTGGCGATAGGCAAGGTGACGGGTAAGGATTACGCAAAAGACCCCGGCCTAGATAAAACCCTGGCTGGCGATGGCCTAGGCGTGTGCGTGGCTGGCTTTATCGGCGGCCCGCCGGTGACTACCTATGGTGAGGTGACGGGCGCGGTGATGATCACCAAAAACAGCAATCCCGTCATCATGACCTGGGCGGCCATTTTTGCGATTTTCATGGCGTTTTTTGGTAAATTCAATGCGTTTTTGGCGTCGATTCCACTGCCGGTGATGGGGGGGATCATGATTTTGCTGTTTGGGACCATCGCGTCTTTGGGCTTGAAAACCTTGATTGATGCCAAGGTCGACCTCATGGTGCCGCGCAATCTGGTGATTGTGAGCTCGGTGTTGACCGTGGGCGTGGGCGGCATGCTGGTGAAAATTGGCGACTTCAGCTTTGCTGGGGTAGGCCTGTGCGCCATTTTGGCCATTGTGCTGAATGCGGTGTTGCCTCAGGCAGAAGCGCCAGCAGAGGCGGATGTACCGTTGGACTAGCCTGATGGACAGGTAAAAAAACGAGCCCTAGGCTCGTTTTTTTATGGGCAGGCATGAGCCAGCAG
>JAGNPU010000168.1 GCA_017989485.1 Neisseriaceae bacterium | reverse complement strand
ACCAATCAAAGCCACTACTTTAGATGTCCCAATGTCTAGGGCACTGATCATTTGTTTAGAATCTTTCACGTTCCATCCTACGTTAATTAGTTAATCCTAAGGTGCTGAGGGTTCAGCCGGTTTTTTTATTGCATTCAAAGCAAAGCCATTACGATAGCGCAAATCCACATAGTGGATGTCTTGGTCGGCCGTCATGGTCATGAGACTAGGCCAGGCGCGCACAAATCGCTGTGCCCGCACCACCGCATCATAACGGCCTAATTTTAACGTCAAATCGTTCGCTAAGGTCACTGACCAGGCCGCTCGCTCGGTCAGCTCTAAAGTCTTAATCGGCAACTTCAGGGGCGCGAACACTTCAGACAGTGCCGTATATTGAGCAATCATGCTGTGTTCCGCACCGCGCGGGCCTTTGAATACGGGCAGCTCATCGGTGACGTCTGCTTTAAACCGGTTGCCTGCTGTATCGAGCAAACCTAGGTTGTGCCATCTTGCCACGGGTTTGCGTTCTACCCAATCAATCACAATGGTGTCGGGCCAAACCCGACGCACATCGGCTGATTCTATCCAGGTAGAGCGCTCGAATGTTTCTTTGATGTGGTTTAAGTCTACCTTAAAAATATTACCGGTCACACTTTGTTTCACCATGGCATCCAGTTGTGCCTTTGTCATTCTGTTTAGGTTACCATTTATTTCAATATGTTTCACTGGAAACCATGCGGAATTGACCACCGTCATCACCAAAGCGCCGATTAAGCACAAGATGATGATGGTGTACAACCACAAAATGATGCGCCTTAAGGCACCGGCGTTATCCCACAGTCGCATGGCTTAAAATTTCAAGACACAAATCTTCAAAATTCAAACCCACTTCTTTGGCCGCTTTAGGCACCAAGGAGTGACTGGTCATGCCCGGTGCGGTGTTAATTTCCAACAAATACAACTTGCCGTCGGTGCCCTTTAAAAAATCCACCCGGCCCCAGCCGCGGCCGTTGATGATTTTAAAGCCTTGCAGGGCTAGAGAACGGATGTTGGCTTCGTCTTCTGCCGACAGGTCTGATGGACATTGATACACGGTGTCGTCACGGAAATACTTGGCTTCATAATCATAAAACTCGGTTGCCGGGGTGATTTTAATCGACGGCAAGGCGGTTTCGCCCAGGATGCCGCAGGTGTATTCGCCCCCGCCAATAAATTCTTCCGCCAGAATAATGTCTTTCAAAGCCTTCAATTCTTGATAGGCCTTGGCCAGCTCACCGGGCTGCTTGATTTTGGTCACGCCCACGCTGCTGCCTTCACACGCTGGCTTCACAAACAGGGGCAGGCCCAGGATTTGTTCTACGGCGGTGAAGTCACTGTCGTCGGTCAATACTTGAAACTTAGGAATCGGCAATCCAGCGGCCTGCCAAATCAATTTGGTGCGGAATTTGTCCATGGTGATGGCCGAGGCCATCACGCCACAGCCGGTATACGGCATGTGCATGGCTTCTAGCGCCCCTTGCACCACACCGTCTTCACCAAACTTGCCGTGTAAGATGATGAACACCCGCTCAAAGCCTTCGGCTTTTAACAAGGCCAGGTCTTTTTCGGCGGGGTCAAACGCATGGGCGTCCACGCCTTTGGCCTGCAATGCCGCCAATACGGCGGTGCCGCTCATCAAAGACACTTCTCGTTCGCTGGTGCTGCCACCATACATTACCGCTACTTTACCAAATGCAGCCATGTTGATTCCTTCGTTCTTGGCCTCTCGGCCATTATTTATGATTGCTGGCTTAACGCCACAAGTTTTTCTGGTACCGCACTGATGTTGCCCGCGCCCATGGTCACCACCACGTCGCCTGGGGCCAGGATCGACAGCAGGGTTTCGGGCAGCTGGCCTACGTCGCCGACAAACATCGGTTCAATCTTGCCCATGACCCTAACGGCACGCGCCAAAGCACGGCTGTCGGCGGCCACGATTGGCGCTTCGCCGGCGGCATACACTTCCGTCAGCACCAGGGCGTCAACCGTATTCAATACCTGAATAAAGTCTTCAAACAGGTCACGGGTACGGCTATAGCGGTGCGGCTGAAAGGCCAACACCAAACGACGGCCTGGGAAGGCACCTCGCAAAGCGCTGATGGTGGCGGCCATTTCCACGGGGTGATGGCCATAGTCATCGACCACGCTGGCTTGACCGCCTTCAGGCAGGTTAATTTCGCCATAGCGTTGGAAGCGACGGCCCACGCCGGCAAACGTCAACAAGCCTTGCTGAATCGCGGCCACCGATGCGCCGCACTCTAAGGCCACGCCCACGGTGGCCAAGGCATTCAATATATTGTGACGGCCCGGTAGGTTTAACTGCACCGTAAACGGCGCCAGACCCAATTTTGGCACGTGCACGGTAAAGTGCATTTGCTCGCCCACGGCCTCGATGTTGTCGGCGTAAATATCGGCCTCATCGGTCAGGCCATACGTCGTATACGCCTTACGGATGCGCGGCAAAATGGTGCGCACGTGTTCGCTGTCGATGCAAATAAACGCCCGGCCATAAAACGGCAGACGGTGGAGGAAATCCAAAAATGCCTGATGCAACTTGTCTATGCTGTGTTCGTAGGTGTCCATGTGGTCGGCGTCGATGTTGGTCACCACCGCCATAATGGGGGTCAGGTGCAAGAAAGACGCATCCGACTCATCGGCTTCAGCCACCATGTAATCGCCATGGCCTAACTTGGCATTGCTGCCTGCGGCGGTTAATTTGCCGCCAATCACAAAGGTCGGGTCCATATTGGCCGCCGCCAACACCGATGCCGTCAGGCTGGTCGTCGTCGTTTTGCCGTGGGTGCCGGCAATCGCAATGCCGTGCTTAAAGCGCATCAGTTCGGCCAACATCATCGCCCGAGGGATGACGGGGATTTGGCGCGCCAAAGCCTCAACAATCTCAGGATTGTCTTGCCCAATGGCGGTGGACGCCACCACCACATCCACGTCGTGAACGTGGGCGGCATCGTGGCCGACAGACACCTTAACCCCCATTTTGCCTAGGCGTTTAGAGGCCGAGCTGGCCGACAGATCGGAGCCCGATACCTGATAACCTAAGTTATGCAAGACTTCGGCAATGCCGTTCATCCCTGAACCGCCGATGCCCACAAAATGAATTTTTTTAACCTTATGTTTCATAATCACCTTTATGTAAAACCAAGAGACGCTGCATCAGCGGATCTGGCTTTTGATGCTTGCCATTCGTTGTGGCGTTAATCTGTCACGCTGGCCAGGGCGGCCGCGGCCACCTTGTCGGCCGCATCGGCCAAAGCCAAAGCGCGTGCATTTTTGGCCTTCGCCAAACAGGCCGCTCTGGTCAGCGCCTGTAAATAATCAGCCAGCCATTGGGCGTTGAATTCGGTTTGCTGCTGGCACAAGGCCGCACGCCCTGCCACCAAATACTGCGCATTCTGGGTTTGATGGTCGTCCACCGCATGCGGGAAGGGCACCAAAATACTGCCCACGCCTGCTGCCGCCAACTCCGCCACGGTCAGCGCACCCGCGCGGCACAACACCAAGTCGGCTTCGGCATAAGCGCCCACCATGTCGTCAATAAATTCTGAGCTGTGTGCGTCTATGCCCAAGGTTTGGTAATGCGCCTGCACGGACTCGGCTTTGCCTTTGCCGGTTTGGTGGCGCACGATGGGCCGATGGGCCTCAGGCAGCTGCGCCAACGCCTCTGGCAGGGTGTCGTTAAACACCTTGGCGCCGAGGCTGCCGCCGACCACTAATAATTTCAGCTTACCAGATCGACCCGCAAACCGGGCTTCTGGTTCGGCCATGGCCGCAATTTCTTCGCGCACTGGGTTGCCCACCAAGCCATCGGCATTGGGAAACACGCCGGGGAAGGCAAACAACACCCGGTTGGCAAACTTGGCCAGCAGCTTATTAGACAGGCCCGCAATCGCGTTTTGTTCGTGCACCAACACCGGCTTACCCAGTGATTTCGCGGCCACGCCGCCAGGAAAAGACACAAAGCCGCCAAAGCCAATCACCGCATCCACACGGTGTTTCTTCATGATGGCACGGCTCAGCCTAATCGCGTTCAACACCATCAGCGGCATCGCCAATTTGCGCTTCAAACCGTTGCCGCGCATCCCCTGCATGGGAATCACTTCCAGCACGATGTCAGGATTCACCTGCGGCACGAGGCGGGTCTCCATTTTGCCCTCGGCGCCCAACCAAATAATTTTGTGGCCCTGCTTTTGCAACGCCTTGGCCACGGCCAAGGCTGGGAAAATATGACCGCCCGTACCGCCGGCCATCATCATAAAGGTTTTTGTGGTCATACTTTATAGCCTCGCATTAGCCTTCTACATTCCCAATCAATCCGCAACAGCAATGCCATGCACACCAGCATCACAATCACCGCCGAGCCACCGTAGGAAATCAGTGGCAGGGTTAACCCTTTGGTGGGCAATAGGCCGATGTTCACACCAATATTAAAGAAACTCTGTATGCCGATCCAGACGCCGATGCCCTTGGCGACAAAGCCAGAAAAATACTGCTCCAAATCTCGGGCCCGTTTGCCGATGCTGAAGGCACGGATCACAATCCACACGTAGGCCCCCATCAGGCACAACACGCCCATAAAGCCAAACTCTTCGGCAATCACCGCCATAATAAAGTCGGTGTGCGCCTCAGGCAGGTAAAACAGCTTGTCCATGCTGGCGCCCAAGCCCACGCCAAACCACTCGCCCCGCCCAAAGGCAATCAGCGCCTGCGACAGCTGATAGCCAGCACCGTAGGGATCGGCCCACGGGTCTAAAAAAGACACCACCCGCGCCATCCGGTAGGGCTCAAACAAAATCAACAGCACAATCAGGCTCGCGCCGATGGTGACCACGCCCAAAAACCACATAAACGGCAGGCCACCCAAAAACAGCAGCGCCACCGCCACAAAGCTCACGATCACAAACGAGCCCATGTCTGGCTCTAACAGCAGCAGGAACAGGCCTAGGCCCACCGGCAGGCCGACAAACCACACTTTTTTAAAGTTGGTCAAAATGTCGACGCGGCGCGTCATAAAGCTCGACAGGTAGAGAATCACCGCCAGTTTAAACGGCTCCGAGGGCTGAATGTTAAACGGCCCCACGTGCAACCAACGTTTGGCCCCGTTGATCTCGCGGCCGAGGCCCAATACCAACACCAACAGCACAAAGCTGAGGGCCAAAATATACGGCATAAACTTGGCCCACGTGCGCATGGG
>JAGNPU010000167.1 GCA_017989485.1 Neisseriaceae bacterium | reverse complement strand
GCTTCATTGTTGATTACACAGGAATCCATCAAGCGGCCGGACTGGCAGGGCAATGATGTGATGCATCAATTAAGCTGGATTAATCCTGAGTAAGCAGAAGCTTCTTTTACTGTTGCATGCAACTGACGCCTATGGTTACATGTTGCATGCAACTTGTAAATAGGCGCGTCACAATTATTTTGTTTTGGCCCAAGGGCAGGGCGTTAGGCCCGGTTGATACGCAAATCCCCCGATTTTTAACAAAAGCGGCCATATGACTTGCACTTTTTCGAAAAGCTATGCATAATTCCGTCTCTGTGTTGCCAAGCAGACGCTAAACGCTAGCGTGTGTGGTCTTTTGGCAAGATAGGCGCAGTGCCCAGGTGGCGGAATTGGTAGACGCGCATGGTTCAGGTCCATGTGCCGCAAGGTGTGGAGGTTCGAGTCCTCTTCTGGGCACCATAATTACTTATTAATCAATGGTTGGCAGTGCATCGGTGACAAACGGGTGCCAGTTGGTTAAATAATCGAGCTTTATAAAAAAAGATGTGTATAAAATACACATCTTTTTTTATGCCTGTCGAAAACATGGGCATCTTCTCAAAACACAACTTGGGTATCTTGCCCGCGTTCGCCTAAAGGGCATAGGGCGATCTAAGTTGCTTCCAACAAAAGCCGATGCGAAAGCGTGGGTCAATCAAATTGAACATTGTAAACAAGTCTGTTGGCTTTCTACCAAAGCACATGCCCTTTGGCGACGTGATTGGCAAATACCTTGGGGATGTAACCCCGACTACGGCAAGCAAGTGTGTATTGATATTGGCGGCGGCTTGTTTGCCTTCTATACCCACCTGTCGCGCATTGATGTAAAGCAGGGTGACTTGGTTGTGGCTGGGCAGCAGATTGGCCTGAGTGGCGATACTGGCAACGCCAAGGGCATGGATACCTTATCTAAAGGCGTGCACCTACATTTTGAAGTGCGCACCAAGGCATTTGCTGGCACTGGCCTAGGCAATCGATTAAATCCGCTGGATTATTTTGAATTAGATTAGTGTGATTATTGACTGGTGTTTTTTAAATGATATCATTATCAATTTATTTAACATGTTACTAATTTAGAATTTAGGTTGAATCTTATGAATCTTTTGGACATTAAAAAGCCATTACGGCTAGTCATTATGATTTTTTTTGTAGGGGCTTTAAGTGGTTGTGTTAACTCTGGCAGTAATTTTATATTAGAAGAGTTGTTAAATGATCCGCTGGGGACAAAAAGCCAAAGAAAAAATGCGGAAAGAGATGCTGCCATTAAACTAAAAAGAGATAGAGAAGCCGAAGAATTTAGAAGCGTCAGACAAGTATGGGTTGGTAAATCTATTGATGATCTTATTATGAGAAGAGGCAGTCCTTGGGGTGTGCATAAAAGAACTGATGGTGGCTCACAATATACATTTAAGAAAACGCAAAATAGCTCACATGACCCTTATCTTAATAATCCACGTGTGTGCGTTGATAATTTTATTACAGATAAAAAAGGCATTATTAAAGATTGGTCTTCTTCTAATTGTCGTTATTGATTTTTTGTCAATTAATGCTCATTTTTTAGCTAAGCATGATTAGTTATTTAATAGTGTAAAAAGCCCTCTTAACTGAGGGCGGCCATGCCTTTAGCTTAATGCCATTTATGGGTGCCAAGCTGGTGCCACAAAATGGGTGCTATAAAACCAATAAGGTTTTCCGAGAATTTATTGGGCGCAGTAAGGAATATGGGCATGTTGGCATAAAGCAGAATAAGCAAGAATATTAATTAATACAGCCAGAAGCCTCTTCTGGGCACCACTCATTAAAGATTTGTTCTGCAGGGCTGACCGTACGGGCATCATCAGGCTAAGGCCAATAAACAAGATGTGCATTTTTTGAATACGCATCTTTTTTTGTGCCTGTTGAAGATAGTGTGAACCAGATTAAAAGGGATCAGAAAAATGCCTCAACGCTTATTTTTTACTTTAATGGTGTTGGCCATCACCGGGTGCTCTGAACCGATGCAGCCTGTGACGGCACAAGTGGCGATTAGCGTGCAAAAAGAGGTTAAAGACCTTGCTGGTGAGATAGGCGTCATACAGCCAGGTGATCAATGTCGATTAGGGAAAGACCTGCGAATCGCCAAGATTTATGCCTACAGAAAAATAGCGTGTGAGGGTGGGTTATCAGGGTTTATTTTAAATCCTAAGGAGGGTGATTTTACGTCAACCTATTAAGCCCTAGGGGTGAGGCCGACCCTGATGGGGTCGGCGTTCGGCTAGCCCTACGCAGCCGAGGGTTTATTGGCCATTTGGGTGACCGTGGTGCGAGGGGTTAACTGGGCACAGAAAAAGTCAGAATCGCCAACAGAATAAGGGCGGCCAGCGCAACCAGAAACAAAATGCCTGATTTTTTCAGCGCCGCGCGTCGCTGGTCTTGACGCTGGGCGTCCCCCATCGTGCGGGCTTGAGGCGCATCCGGCTTGAGCCGATTGGCCGACATCAGAGAGGCCAAAGAGAAGACCAGACAGGCGAAGCATAAAAATGCCAGAATCGGTACAATGACGATTTCCATAATAAAGTCCTTTTCGTGTAGCGGTCGGTATTTATTTCATTATTAATCAGTTATCTATAAAATACCATGTGAATATATAAAAAGATAGTCTTTAAGATGTTGGGGCTGCGACTGTGCCAGTTCGCCCTCAGGCAGGGACCGTGCCAAACAGACAGTGATCAAAAAAGGACAGCTTAAGCTGTCCTTTTGCGTGTCTGCGCGCTTAGGCCGCGGTGGCGGAGCGCCGGTGTTGCTGGGCGTCTAATAGGGTTTTGGCGACGTCGACGTCCATGCTTTGGGGCAGCACCACCCCGTTAATCTTGGCAATGATTTCCGCCATGATGCTGACCGCTATCTCGGCCGGGGTTTTGCTGCCGATGTAAACGCCAATTGGGCCGTGTAGGCGTTTCAGCGTGTGCTCGGTTTGCTCAAAGTGCGCTATCAGGCGTTGCCGCCTGGCCTGATTGTTTTTGCGCGAGCCGATGGCGCCGATGTAAAACGCTGGGCTGGCCAAGGCTTCTAAGATGGCCAAGTCGTCTAGCTTGGGGTCGTGGGTGAGGGCGATGACGCAGCTGCGGTGGTCAGGCCGAAAGGCCACCACCGTGTCGTCGGGCATGGTTTGCACCAGCTGAACGTCGGGCAAGGTCCAGCCCTGCTGATATTCCTGGCGGGGATCGCACACGGTGACGGTAAAGCCAGAAAACTGGGCCATGGTGGCCAAGTATTGGCTGAGCTGGCCGGCCCCGATCAGCAGCATCCGATAGGCAGGGCCGCAGCAGGTGCGCACGGTGTCCGCTTGGACGTGCAAGGGCTCTGGCTGAGTCACCACGGTTAAGCGCATGCGTGCGTCGGCGCGTTGTACCTCACGGCGCACCAAATGGCCTTGATCGAGTAGGGCCAATAGGTCGGCCAGGTCAGAGGCTTGATTGCCATATTCTAACAACAGCTCTATGGTGCCGCCGCAGGGCAGGCCAAAGCGCTGTGCTTCTTGCGCGCTGATGCCGTAGCTCAGGGTTTCGGTGTCTTGGCGGTGCTGCCATTGGGCTTGGCCGATGTGGCTGTGACGCCGGATTAAATCGTCCTCGATGCAGCCACCCGAAACCGAACCGACGACGGTGCCTTCGGCATTAATCGCCATCATGGCGCCCACGGGGCGGGGTGATGAGCCCCAGGTGCGAATCACCGTCACCAGCAATGCGGCCTGCCCCTGCTGGCGCCAACGATGGAGGGTGCGCAACACAATCAGGTCTAAACTTTCCATGTGTCTCTCTTTTCCTGTACGTGGAGGGCCGTCTCCCGCTGCGGCGCTGGGGTGGCGCAAGAACGGGGACGGCCTAGGGATTAGGCGGTTAGGTCAAAGGGCATGTGTCGATGGGCTTTGCCCGTTGCCTGATGAAGTGCGCTGGCCACGGCGGGGCCGACGACGGCGCTGGAGAGCTCACCACAGCCTTGAGGGGCGCGATCGCTGGCCAGAATGACGGTGTCGACGTGGGGCATTTCGGCGATGCTCAAGAGGGGGTAGTCGGTGAAGTTGCTTTCCACCACGGCGCCCTCGGCAAAATGTAGTTTTTGCTTGAATGCACCACACAGGGCAAAGCCGATGCCGCCTTCAATATTGGCCTTAATCAAGCCTGGGTTGATGGGGTGGCCACAGTCTAAGGCACAGACGGCTTTGGTCACCTTGGCCTCACCGTCTTTGAGGGTGAGCTCCACCACGATGGCGACATAGGATTCAAACGCCATGCCGCGACCGGTCCACACCTGAAAGGCCAGGCCACGAAACACGCCTTTGGCTGGTTTTTGGTGCCATTTAGCGGCCTGACCGACGGCTTTGAGCACGCGCGTGGCCAGTGGGTCGTGGCTGAGTAAATTGAGCCGATACAGCAGCGGGTCAATCTTCCCATGAGCGGCCAGCTCATTGATGAAGCTTTCTAGGTAAAACACGCTGGAGACGCTGCCCACGCCGCGTAAGAAACTGAGCGGCAAGGGCTGTTTGACGTCGCTGGCGACCACTTTAAGATGGGGCACGCGGTAGGCCAAATCGTAGACGGTTTCCAACATGGTTTCGTCCCAGCCGCCATTCTCCTTCATCCGCTTGGGCTTGATCACGCCATACAACGCCTGGCCTGCATATTCCGCCACGAGGGCGTCAGGGTAGCCTTTGTCGTTGAGGACGGCGCTGAAGCGGCTGCTGCAAGCGGGACGATAATAGCCCTGCTGGGTGTCGTATTCACGGGTGTAAATGACTTTAACCGGCTTGCCGACGGCCTTGGAGGCGTAGGCGGCGTGTAGCGAGGCATCCGGCAGGAATTTACGCCCGAAGCTGCCGCCCAAGAACGTCGTGTGCACGATGATTTGCTCATGTTTGAAGGCAAAAGCCTTGGCCAAAAACTCACGCACATAGTCTTGGCCTTGAATCGGGCCCCAGACCTCAATGCCGTCGGCGTGGACGTGGGCGGTGGCGTTACAGGGCTCCATGGTGGCGTGGGTGGCGTAAGGGGTGTGGTATTCGGCGCTGATGATGCGCTGGCTGCCCTTGGCCGCCGCCACCTGTTCGGCCGCCGTGCCAATGTTGACGGCGGTGATGGCACCAGGGCCATTGAGCGCGGCCTTGTTGGCGGCATCAATGCTGGCCGAAGACACGGCCACGCCGACGCCTGGATCCACCTCGACGTCCAGCTTGGCCACGGCCTGACGGGCAGACCAAAAATCGGTGG
>JAGNPU010000166.1 GCA_017989485.1 Neisseriaceae bacterium | reverse complement strand
TGCCGACTTATATGTAGAAATGGGCTATGTGGCCCAGCAGCTGAAGCGGCCAGCGGAAGAAATCAGTGGCTATTTTGACCGTGCGTACGCTTTGGGTGATGAGGTTCAGAAAAGCAAGGTGGCGATGCTGGCTGGGGTGAATGCCTTAGACGTGGACGACGTGGAGAAGGCCAAGCTGTGGTTGTCTAAAGTGAGCAACCCACGGTATGTGTTCGATAAAAATATCTACCTCACCCTGATTGCCTTAAAGGAAGAGGCGTTTGCCGACGCCAAAACCTACCTCAATGCGGCCCAGCCGCATGTGGCCGACGGGATTGTGTTTAACGAGGCCGACTGGTTGCGTGCGGATTTAATGCTGTTGCATGCGCAAAAGCCTGCGCCGGAAGTGTTGTTGGGCCACTTAACCAAGCTGATTGACCGCGAGTTGGCCAAGGGGCAAAAAGCCGATCAGGCCGTTTTGGCCGTGTTGATGTACGACCGAGGCATTACCTATGCCGACAAGCTCAAACAGCCAGAAGAAGCGATTGTGGACTTTGCCAAAGTGTTGGTGTGGCAGCCTCAAGATGCTGAGACCTTAAACGCCATGGGCTACACCATGCTGTCGATACCGGGGCGTTTAGACGATGCGATTGCCCATATCGAAGCGGCCTATGCGCTGTCCCCTAATTCACCAACGGTGAATGACAGCTTGGGGTGGGCGTATTACCTTCAGGGCAAGCCTGAGGCCGCAGAGCCTTATTTGAAAGCCGCCTATGACCGATTCCCAGACACCGAAGTGGTGTTGCACTATGTGGAAGTGCTGTGGCAGCTGGGCAAGCACAAAGAGGCGCAAAAAGTGGCCGATAAGGCCTCGGTGACCCCAGAAGCCGTGGGCAAGATTAATGCCTTAATGCAGCGCCTTTCTTTACGCTAGGATTAGACGATGATGAAGTACGGATGGGGTAAGGCGGCCTTGGTCGCCCTGGTGTTGACCTTAGGGGGCTGTGGCATCTTTGATGGCCCCAAAGAGGCCATGCCTTGGCAGGCCGGCGACGACAGCAAAGACACGTTTTACGCAGAAGGCCGATTGGCGGTGAAGGTGGACGAGAAGGGCTCTTATGCGCCCTTTGAGTGGCTGGTGACGCTGGACAAGCAAGAGGTGACGGTAAAGTCGCCTTTGGGCAATACGCTGGGCGTGTTGTGTGAAGATGCCCAAGGCGTGATCGCCGCCGGCCAGAATGAAGTCTATGAAGACGACAGCGCCGAAAACCTCAGCCAGCGTTTGTTGGGGTTTAGCCTGCCGTTGGACAAGCTGCACTTTTGGGCCAACGGCCGCTGGCTACCGAATGAGCCGCACCATATTGACGCCAGTGGCAGGCTGCAGCAGCTGGGCTGGACGATAGAGCGATCCGCCACCGTGGGCGTGGACCAGCCTCGCCTGCTGGTGTTGGATCGGCCAGGGCTGACGTTGCGGCTGGTGTTTGACGCTTTTGCTGAGGCGCCAGAAGACGCAGAAGCCTTGTGCTCGATTAGACAGACGGATCAATAGCCGTGAGGGAAAACATGGGCTTGAGTAGGGTGGAAGAGGGGGCTGTGGCTTATGCGGCGCCGGCAAAATTGAATTTAATGTTGCGCATAGTGGGCCGCCGCGAAGATGGTTATCACCTGTTGGAGACGGTGTTTCGGTTTATTGACCTGCAAGACACGGTGTTCTTAAAGCCTCGTGCGGATGGCGAGGTTGTCTTACACACGCTGATTGAGGGCGTGGCGGCCAGCCAAGACTTAACCGTCAGGGCGGCACGTCTATTGCAACAGGCCAGCGGCAGTGGCATGGGGGCGGATATTTGGGTGGACAAGCGCATCCCCATGGGCGGCGGTTTGGGCGGCGGCAGTTCGGATGCGGCGACCGTGCTGATGGCATTAAACACGCTGTGGCAGGTGGGTTTTTCGCGGCCGCAATTGATGGCGCTAGGGGTGACTTTAGGGGCCGACGTGCCGGTTTTTTTATATGGGCGAAACGCTTTTGCAACGGGGGTTGGCGAGGAGTTGACGGCAATTTCTTTGGAAAAACAATGGTATGTGGTGGTGAGGCCAAATGTCCATGTTGAGACGGCAAAAATATTTGCGCACGAGGGCTTGACAAGGAATTCAATCCCCAGCATAATGCGAACCCTCACGACAACACAGCAACGTCACAACGACATGCAGTCGGTGGTGGTGAGTGAGTATCCTCAGGTTGCCGCAGCGTTACAAGCGCTGACGAAGTACGGTCAACCCCTGATGACAGGCTCTGGTTCATGCGTCTTTTTAGAGATCGAATCAGAAGATGAGGCAAGACAGGTTTATCAAGCTTTAGCCGAGCAGCAATACGAAGTGTACTGTGTTCAAGGGTTACCTGAACATCCACTTTTAAGCTTGGGTTAAATATTGGGGTGTCGCCAAGTGGTAAGGCACTGGATTTTGATTCCAGCATTCGTAGGTTCGATCCCTACCACCCCAGCCAAACAATAAAAAAAGCGTGTAAGGTCACTTACACGCTTTTTTATCGTCTTTTTTTAATGTGTTGTGAAAAAGAGTCTGGCCCACGGCTTTATTTGGTTTGCAAAGCATAAGGGTGTATCATGGCACTCGATGCGAAAAAGCACACTTTAAACCATATTGTTATGGGCTTAAGTATGAAACAAAAAACGAAACTGAACGTGAGCGAAGGTAAAATGGCTGCATATGAAAGTTTGATGGTGTTCACTGGTAACGCCAACCCTGAATTAGCTGTTAACGTGGTAAAACACTTAGACATTTCAATCGGTCGCGCATCCGTTGGCCGTTTTTCTGATGGTGAAGTGGCGGTTGAGTTGTTGGAAAACGTGCGCGGTCGCGACGTGTTTATCCTACAACCCACCTGTGCCCCAACCAACGATAACCTGATGGAAATCTTGACCATGGCTGATGCGCTAAAGCGTGCTTCTGCAGGTCGGATTACCGCTGCCATTCCTTATTTTGGCTATGCCCGTCAAGACCGTCGTCCTCGTTCTGTTCGCGTGCCTATTTCAGCCAAGCTGGTGGCCAACATGCTGTATTCAGCAGGCGTTGACCGCGTATTGACCGTTGATTTGCATGCCGACCAAATTCAAGGCTTTTTCGACATCCCCGTGGACAACGTCTACGCCACGCCGATTTTGACCAACGACATCATCCAGCAACGCATGGAAAATGTGACCGTGGTGAGCCCGGACATCGGGGGTGTGGTTCGCGCCCGTGCCGTGGCCAAAATGCTACACGCCGATTTGGCCATCATCGACAAGCGTCGTCCTAAAGCCAACGTGGCCGAAGTGATGAACGTCATCGGTGAAATTGAAGGCCGTACCTGTGTCATCGTGGACGACATGATCGACACGGCGAATACCCTATGTAAAGCAGCTTCTGCGCTTAAAGAGCGCGGCGCTGCACGCGTACTGGCTTACGCCACCCACCCTGTGTTCTCAGGTGAGGCCGTTGCCCGTATTAATTCATCAGACATTGACGAAGTGGTGATTACCGACACCATTCCTTTGAGTGCCGAAGCCAAAGCTTCGCCACGCATTCGTCAGGTAACCATTGCGGGTTTGATGGCGGAAACCGTTCGCCGCATCAGCAATGAAGAGTCAGTGTCTTACCTCTTTAATGAGGAATTGGTTACGCCAGGATCATTCCTGCCGTAGGCATTGCCGACTGGTCGCGGTTAGGCAGTGTTTTATTAACTTTAGGAGTTTTATACTATGTCATACGAAATTAAAGCTACCCTGCGCGAAGAGCAAGGCACTGGTGCGAGCCGCCGCCTGCGTCGCGAAGGTAAACTACCCGCAGTTATTTATGGTGATCATCAAGAAGCCAAAGCCATTACCGTTGAGCACAATGCCGTATTTTACGCATTGCAAAACGAAAGCTTTCACAGCTCTTTGTTGAAAATTGAATTGGAAGGCAAAACCAGCGAAGTCATCGTACGTGATTTCCAAATGCATCCGTTCAAACCAGCGGTACAACACATTGACTTCCAAGTGGTTAACGCCAAAGAAGAAGTTAAAGTACGTGTGCCATTGCACATTGTGAATGCGGACAAATCTCCTGCAGTGAAACTGCAAGGCGGCCGTATTTCTCAGTTGATCAGCATGATTGAAGTGATTGCTTTGCCTACCGCTATTCCTGAGTTCTTGGAATTAGACGTGATTAAAGTCACCGGCGGTCAAGTATTGCACATTTCTGATGTTAAATTCCCAGAAGGTGTTAAATCAATTGCTTTGTCACGTCACACTGACCTGGCCGTTGCATCTGTATCTGGCAAAGGCCGCGCCATTGCTGAAGAAGAAGATGAAGCCCCTGCTGTTGAAGAAGCCCCAGCTGCTGAGTAATCAGCCGTTAGCTGTGAAAAAGCCCCGTGCCCGCATGGGGCTTTTTTGTGGCCGCGTGGTGAGAAAAAGCGCCTGGGCGTGTGACTTTGATCAGGGTTTGGGCAGGCGTGGCTTGGGCAGAATCATAATCGGGGTTATACTATAAGTAGTCTGCATAAAACAACCGGAGAGGATTCAATATGTACAAACATCTAGTCGTGGCCGTTGACGGCAGTAATACCAGTTTACTGGCCTTGCAGCACGCTTCTGAATTGGCCGTATTGCTACAGGCCAAGTTGACCTTGGTGACCGTGGCGAACCCAACCGAGTATATGGCCTTGGCGCCGGAGTTTCTACAACACGGTAATTATGAAGAAACCGCTCGGGTGCAGGGCCAAGAAATCCTAGACAAGTCTTTGGCGGCCGCGCGCGCTCAGGGCGTGACCGAATTGGACAGCCATATGGCCATTTCCAGCAAGGGGGCCAAGGATATGGCGCAGCTATTGGTGGATTTTGCCAACGAGCACGGCGCCGATGCGATTGTCTTGGGCACCCACGGCCGTTCTGGCCTAATGCATTTGTTAATGGGCAGCTTTGCCGAAACGGTCATGCGTTTGAGCACCTTGCCGCTATTGGTAATCCGTAACGAGCAAAAAGACGCTGTACAAGACGACGATTAACCCATACGCTTAAGCGAGTGGGTGGTTTAAAGCCTGATGGCCCTCATCAGGCTTTTTTGCGTGGGCGTGTAGGGCTGGTGCAATTGACGTATAATTATAGGCTGTCTATGAACCAAGGCTTTAAGGCCTGTAGAAGTGAGACCAGAATGCAAACAGAGGCAACGGTAAATGAACGCCGATTTGGTGGGATTGCACGCCTGTATGGCCCCTCGGCTTTGGCGTATTTCGCCCGGGCGCACGTGTGCGTCGT
>JAGNPU010000165.1 GCA_017989485.1 Neisseriaceae bacterium | reverse complement strand
GCCAAAAGACCTTATGCCATCAGGCCTACATCATATTCAGCTTCGTGACGCCCAAATGTTGGTAAAAAAACCACATTCTGAACATTTCTTAACAATATTTGTTATTTTTTTTACATAGCAAAATAAAAGGCCTCACCAACCACGGGCCAAGCCCCTGTCCGAGCACAAAAAAAACGCGCCCTGGGCGCGTTTTTAAACAAATACTTATTAGTATTTAACAAACTTAAGCGGATCAACCGGCTGGCCTTTTTGGCGCACCTCAAAGTGCAGCTTAGGCGAGTCGGTGTCGGTGCTGCCCATTTTGGCAATCACCTGGCCGCGTTTCACCATCGCCCCCTCTTTCACCAACAGGCTTTGGTTATGGGCATAGGCCGTGAAGTACACGGTATTGTGCTGAACAATGATTAAGTTGCCATAGGCACGCAGGCCGCTGCCGCTGTACACCACCTTACCATCGGCCGCAGACTTCACGTCTTGGCCGGCGGTGCCCGCAATGTCGATGCCCTTATTGGCATTGGTAAAGCGCGTCACCAAACGGCCTTCGGTCGGTCTAGACCACTGCACGCCATCCACCGTCAGCGCCGCGCCTGCCGCCACGGCCGTAGGAGGCGTGGTGGTGGCAGGAGGCGTCGCCACCGTGGTATTGGCTGGCGGCGTTGTTGCCACAGGCGTGCTGGTCATGCCGCCGCCGGAAGGCGACTTCACGTTCACCACCTGGCCCAAAGACAGGGTGTTGTCCGCCATATTGTTCCAAGAGCGAATCGACTCTTGGCCCACGCCGTAGCGCTTGGATAGGTTATACACCGTGTCACCGCGCACCACGGTGTGGGTACGGGCATTCACGTCGACAGGCGCGTAAGAAGGCTGATAGCTGCCGCCGCTCACCGGTGGCGCCACCGGCGTCACCACCGTGCTGCCCGCACCGGTCCCGTAAGGATCGGTGACCACAGGCTGTTGCGTGGTTGGGCTGCCGCCGCCAATGCCGCCGGCTTCCACGGGTGCGGGTGGTTGTTGCAACCAACTACACGCGGTGGTCGTCAACAAAACGGCGCTGAATAATACTGTCTTCTTTATCTGTTGTGGTCGCATCTATTAAAACCTCTATGTCTTATAAGGGTTTGCTGCAAAAATCAATCGATTCTAGCCATCATGGTCACATGATAAACGTCATTGACCCATTATGACAACTTACCTGCCACCAAAGGCACAAAATTGGCCTCTTCTATACAGGTTTCACGATAGCCTCGGGCTTCTTTTTCAATCAGCCATAAATATTGTTTGCCCTCTTCTTCTAAGGGCAACACCATGCGCCCGCCAATGGCGAGCTGCATCAATAAATCGTGGGGAATGCTTTGTGGCGCTGCCGCCACCAAGATGGCGTCAAACGGCGCCTCCCCCGGTAAACCTAAGTATCCATCAGAACAGACCAGACGCGCGCGATTAAGTTTGGCCTGACGCAAATTTTGTTTGGCCAATTCATTCAAGGCGCGGATGCGTTCTATCGAATACACGTTCAATCCCAGGGCCAGCAACACCGCCGTTTGGTAGCCACAGCCGGTGCCAATTTCCAAAACCTTATTGGGCAAACCGTCGCGATTGCCCAATAACAGCTCGGTCATTTTGCCCACCGTATAAGGCTGTGAAATGGTTTGGCCTAGGCCCAATGGCAACGACGTGTCGTCGTAGGCGCGTGACCGCAGCGCCTCTTCCACAAACAAATGCCGCGGCACCTGATTCATGGCCGCCAACACGCCCTCATGGCGCACGCCCTGACTCACTAGCCGTTCTATCATGCGCTGGCGCCGCAGGTCGTAGGCCGAAGCATGGCCACCGGTAGGGATTATGGTTTGAGTGTACATAAGCTTTGCGATAAATAACCCAGCTGATGGTGGTCGGTTAAGTCAACCGAAATAGGGGTCACGGTGATGTAGCCTTGGGCGCTGGCCAAAAAGTCGGTGCCCTCTTCTTTGTCTGCCGCTTCGCCCGGTGGGCCAATCCAATACACGGTCTCCCCGCGCGGGCTGGTCGCCGGCACGATGCTTTGCATGTGGTGTCGGCGCCCTAGGCGGGTCACCTTAATGCCCTTAAGGTCGGCAATGGCCACCGCCGGGATGTTGATGTTCCACAGCAGCGGGCGCTGCGGCAAGTGCTGGCTAAAAAAGCCGGCAAACAGCTTGACCACGTGCGCCGCCGTGTCTAAATATTGGTCGCCGCGGTCGTTTAAGGAAAACGCCACCGCAGGAATGCCGATTAAATAGGCCTCGGTCGCGGCCGCCACCGTACCCGAATACAGCGTGTCGTCGCCCATATTGGCACCATGGTTGACGCCAGAAAACACCATGTCTGGTTTAAAATCATCCATGGCGTGTAGCGCCAAATGGACGCAGTCCGTCGGCGTGCCATTAACATAATAATACCCATTATCGGCTTGACGTATGCTTAAAGGTCGATCCAAAGTCAGTGAGTTACTCACCGCGCTGCGGTCACGATCGGGCGCCACCACACGCACAGAGGCCACGGTGGCCGTCGCCTGCGCCAGGGTTTTGATGCCCTTAGACAAATAGCCATCATCGTTGCTGATTAATACATTCATGCCCATCCTTTATTGTTAAGCCATTGTACGCAATAAAGCCCTGCATATCAAAGCCGCAGGGCCAACCAACCCACTTTATTTAGGCACCCACCCCGCTTGGGCGCACACAGAAGCTAAAAAAACCGTCAAGGCCGTGCCAAGCACCTGAATAAATGCGATAATCACCCAAACTTATTCAACGAGGTCAGATGCCCAAGCATGAGCACAATCAAAAGAACCCCAAGCATTAATAAAGCCCGCTTCATCAAATACCCTAAGCTATGGCGTCTGTCGCCGATGGCTTTAGCCTTTACTGGCCTATTGGGCCTATCGGCCTGTAGCGAACCGGTGGCCGAAACCACGGAAAACGTGGCGATTTATGAAAACGCCAATCAGTGTGTGCAAGCCAATCCAAACGATGCGGCCGCCTGTGCGACCGCGTTTGAACAGGCCCAAAAAGAAGCCGCCGCCACCGCCCCCAAATACGACAACATCGTCGCCTGCTGGGAAGAGTTTGGCAAAGACGGCTGTACCGAAACCCCCGCCGCTGGGCTCGCCAATGCCGACGGCCAAACCACAGAAGTCACCCAACAGGCCAGCAGCGGCATGAGCTGGATGCCCCTGATGGCGGCCTATATGTTTGGTCGCATGAGCGGTGGCATGGGCGGCAATCAATTTGCCAACAAGCCCCTCTACACCCCCAAAGCCGGCGCGGGCAAAGGCCAGTTCTTTGACGCCAAAGGCAAATCGTTTGGGCCCGCCGTGGCCGGACGCAGCATGGCGGTGAAATCATCTGACCTGGCCCCGACCAAAGCCAGCGGCAAAACCATGAAGCGTGGTGGCTTCGGTCAAATGGCCGCCCAGCAAAACCCCAGCGCCAGCAGCAAAAGCAATGCCCACCGCTCAGGCGGCAGCCGCAGCTTCGGGGGTTAAGCATGAATCGCTTGCCCATCGTCGAGCGCCCAGACTGGCGCGCGCAGGCAGAGGAATTCGGCTTTAGTTTTCACACCATGTACGGCGAACCCTACTGGTGTGAAGACGCCTATTATGAATTCACCCTGCGCCAAATAGACGAACTCGAAGACGCCAGCAACGAGCTGCACAAAATGGCCCTAGAAGCCGTCCAAAAAGTGGTCGACAGCGATGCGCTGCTGACCCAGTTTGGCCTGCCCGAAGCCAGCTGGGCCTTCATCAGGGCCTCGTGGCGCAATAAAGAGCCGTCGCTGTACGGCCGCTTTGACCTTGCCTACGACGGCATCCGTCCGCCCAAGATGTTGGAATACAACGCCGACACGCCCACCTCCCTGTTTGAAACCGCCCTGTTTCAATGGCTGTGGCTAGAGGAACAGCAGGCCGCGGGCAAATTATCGGCCCGTACCGATCAGTTCAACAGCATTCAAGAAAAGCTGATTGCCCGCTTTAAATTCCTCAAGCAGCAGTTTGGCCTAGACACCATTTCATTCGCGTCCTGCTTTGACTCGGAAGAAGACCGCGGCACGGTGCAATACCTGCAAGACTGTGCCGAAGAAGCCGGCGTCAGCGCCCCGTTTTTGTACATCGAAGACATCGGCGTCAGCGATGCCGGCCAATTCACCAACTATCAAGACCAAAATCTAGACGCCCTGTTTAAGCTGTACCCGTGGGAGTTCATGCTGCGTGAAGACTTTGCCCATCACCTAACAGGCGCGTCAACGCTGTGGCTGGAGCCAGCATGGAAAAGCATTTTGTCCAATAAGGCCTTATTGCCTTTACTGTGGCAAATGTTCCCCTACCACCCCTACCTATTGGCGTCTTATTTTGAAGGCGACAAGCAGGCCAGCAAGCTGTCTCGCTACGTGCGCAAGCCGCTGTTCTCGCGCGAAGGCGCCAACGTGGAAATCATCGACCGCGGCCAAACCCTGGCCAAGGCCGAAGGGCCCTACGGTGCCGAAGGCTACATCGTGCAGGAATACCATCCCCTGCCCAAGTTTGGCGACAGCCACACCCTCGTCGGCAGCTGGATGGTGGGCGACGAGGCCTGTGGCCTCTGCATCCGCGAAGACCGCAGCCTGATCACCCAAGACCTCTCACGCTTTTACCCTCATGTGATTCGCGGCTAGGCCCACGGCACGGGCTCAACCACAAAAAAACCTCTGCGCTGATCATCAGCACAGAGGTTTTTTTAAGGCCCGATTAATGTTCGGTTTGCTTACAGCAGGCCTTGTATTTTTTGCCGCTTGCGCAGGGGCAAGGGTCGTTGCGGCCAATCTTGTCGCCTTCGCGACGAAAGGTTTCGACCGGATTCATAAACGTTTGCCAGTAGCCATACACCATGGCCACGATTTCCGGCAGCTGGGTTTGGAAAATTTTCAGCTCGCGCTCGGTAAAGGTCAACAAGGCCGCCTGCCCTGGTTGCTCATCGAACATGCCGGCCAAGGCCATCATCGGCGCCAGCAAGTCTTCAAACTCTTCGGCCTCGATCGCTTCAAACCAGTCGGTTTTGGTCACGTCTAAGGCGCACAAATACGCATTACACCAGCTAAGGTAATCCATCTCGCCCTCAACCTCGTCGTCAGGGTAGACGATTAAACGTATCGGCTTACGCGCTGCCAAGTCGGCGCGTAAACCCGCCACCAACGCCTCGACCAAGGTGATGATTTGCGCGCTTTCGGCCTCATCAAAACCGGCATCGTCACCGGTGATTTCGGTCAGCCACTCGGCCACGACCACAGGATCAGGCC
>JAGNPU010000164.1 GCA_017989485.1 Neisseriaceae bacterium | reverse complement strand
TCATTCAGGGCCTTGGCCACGGGCGCCAAACAGTTGGTGGTGCATGAGGCGTTAGACACCACGGTCATGTCTGAAGTCAAGACATTATGGTTCACGCCATACACAATGGTGGCGTCCACGTCGGCACCGCCCGGGGCAGAGATCAACACTTTCTTCGCCCCTGCGTTCAGGTGGGCCTGACATTTCTCTTTCGTCGTAAAGGCACCGGTGCATTCCAGCACCAGGTCTACGCCCAGCTCGGCCCAAGGCAGTTCTGCAGGGTTACGGGTGGCGAAAAAAGGAATTTTCTTGCCGTTGATGATGAGGTTGCTGTCATCGTGGCTGATGTCGGCATTAAAGCGGCCGTGCACGGTGTCAAACTTGGTCAGGTGGGCATTGGTCGCCAAATCACCCGAGGCATTCACGGCCACAACGTCCAGCTGGTTGGTTAAGTCATATTCATAAATCGCGCGCAAAACTTGACGGCCGATGCGGCCATAGCCATTAATGGCAATTTTGATGGTCATTGTTGATTCCTTAAAAATTTAAGCAAAACGCCAGCCTTTGCCAGCGGTAATAATACGGCATTGCCCTAAGTGGCGGCAATGAATAAGGCCACAATGCATGCCAGCCCAAGCATCCACATCACCGATCGGGCGCTGGCCCAATCCTGTAGGTAACACACAATGTAGGCCACTCGGGTAGCCACAAACAGCATGGCCCAAAGATTAATCGTGTCCTGTGCCGCGCCACCGCTCACGTGGGCGATGATGACGGCCGCGGCAAAAAACGGATTGACCTCATAGCCATTCGCCTGTGCCGCCTGCGCCCGTGCCGCACGGCCCTGCAGCTGGCTTAGGAATGCCCGCGGATTGTGGTTATCCTGCTTGGAAAACCCACCCCTTTGTTTGGCATAGCCGGCCGTCAACAACGGCAGCAACATGGCCGCAAACACACACCAATAGGCTAAGGTCATGACGTCATCCTTCCGTTTACTGCGTAAAAAAAGCTGCTTGGGCGTTCTCACACCCCAGCAGCTCACATGGCTTACAGTACCGATTTCACGGTGGCGACCACGTTCTCAGTGGTGAAGCCGAAGGTCTTGAACAGCTCATTGGCGGGTGCAGACTCGCCAAAGTGATCCATCCCCACAACGGCGCCTTCTAAGCCCACGTATTTGCGCCAGAAGTCGCTGACGCCAGCCTCAACCGCCACGCGTGGCAAGCCTTTCGTCAAAACGCTGGCCTGATAGGCCTGGTCTTGTTGATCAAAGACGGTGGTGGCCGGCATAGACACCACGCGCACCGCCACGCCTTCGGCAGCCAACGCTTTTTGTGCGTCCAGTGCCAACGCCACTTCCGAGCCGGTGGCCAACAAGATGGCCTGAGCCTGATCGACGTCGCTCAACACATACCCGCCCTTGGCGATGTTCGCCAGCTGTTCGTCGCTGCGGGTGACATACGGCAACCCTTGGCGGCTGAAAATCAGGCAAGACGGATGGTCTTGGGCTTTGACCGCCTCCACCCATGACACCAATGACTCGGCGGTGTCACAAGGGCGCCAAACGGCCATATTCGGAATCATGCGCAAGGTGGCGATTTGCTCAACCGGCTGATGGGTTGGGCCATCTTCGCCCAGGCCGATGGAATCATGGGTGTACACAAACACCGAATTGATTTTCATCAGGGCCGCCATGCGCAAGGCGTTACGGGCGTATTCACTGAACATCAAGAAGGTGGCGCCGAATGGCTTCACGCCACCGTGTAAGGTCATGCCATTCATGATGGCGCTCATGCCGAATTCGCGCACGCCGTAGTGAATGTAGTTGCCCCCTTCGCCTTTGGCCAAGGCTTTTGAGTTTGACCAGTTGGTCAGATTCGAAGGGGTTAAGTCGGCAGAGCCGCCCACTAACTCAGGCAAAACCTGGGCCAGGGTTTCAATCGCGTTTTGGCTGGCTTGGCGGGTGGCCAGTTTTTCTGCTTTGGCGTTGATGTCGGCCAAGGCTGCGGCCACGTGGGCGTCAAAACTGGCGGGCAGATCACCGGCCATGCGGCGGGTGAATTCTTGCGCCAGCTCTGGGTATTGAGCGGCATAGGCGTCAAAATCAGCCTGCCAGGCCTGCTCTAAGGCCACACCAGCGGCTTTTGCATCCCAGGCGGCATAGACGTCAGCCGGCACCACGAACGGCGCGTGGGCCCAGCCTAGCTGCGCGCGGGCGGCGGCAATCTCGTCGTCACCCAAGGGGCTGCCGTGGGTTTTGGCCGTGCCTTCTTTATTCGGCGAGCCTTTGCCAATGGTGGTTTTGCAGCAAATAATGCTGGGCTGCGCGTCATTGGCCTTGGCGGCGGCAATGGCGTTGGCCACTGCGTCGACGTCATGCCCGTCCACGTTGGCCACCACGTGCCAACCGTAGCTGGCAAAACGCTCGGGAATGTTTTCGCTAAACCAGCCATCCACGTTGCCGTCGATGGAAATATTGTTGTCGTCGTACAGCACAACCAGCTTGCCTAGGCCTAAAGTCCCTGCCAGAGAGGCCACTTCGTGAGAAATGCCTTCCATCAGGCAGCCATCGCCAACAAAGGTGTAGGTGTGGTGGTCCACGATGTCAAAACCATCGCGGTTAAATTCTTTGGCCAAAATCTGTTCGGCAATGGCCATCCCCACCGCATTGGCAAGGCCTTGGCCCAATGGGCCCGTGGTGGTTTCAACGCCGTCGGTGTAGCCGTATTCAGGGTGACCTGGGGTTTTGCTTTTGAACTGGCGGAAGGCTTTTAAGTCATCGATGCTGACGTTGTAGCCGCTCAAATGCAGCAGGCTGTACATCAACATAGACGCATGACCGTTAGACAACACAAAGCGGTCGCGATTCACAAACTTAGGGTTACTGGGACTGTGGCGCAAGAAACGGGTCCACAAAGCCTGCGCCATTTCGGCCATGCCCATAGGGGCACCAGGGTGACCGGAGTTGGCCTTTTGCACTGCGTCCATGGATAAAAAACGAATGGCGTTTGCCAGTTGAGAAGCCATAATTTGCCTTACCGAGTATTCAAGATGAGTGAGTGCGTGCGTGACGCAAATAAATTCTGCCTGAATTATGCCTTTTTATACCCCTTTCTTCAAGGCATGAACGGCGATCTTCCCCAGATTCCCCGCAATTTATAAGGTTATATGTCTATATATGTTAAACATAATTACAAATAAGGCATAATTCGGAAGCAAATCAGGATTTTACCCAATAAACATAGCCCTGATCATTGCTGGCACACAGGCCTGATTCCACACGGCAAACCCGGTTTTTTATTTTTAACCCAGACGGCAGAGACAAAAACGTGTCGGCTTGATACACTGAGGTTGGCTTAGACCAAAATCTATCTCGAATAGACAAATAAAGCAGTCGCCTAATGGGCAGACCTGCCACAAAGAACGTGTCGTTTTCACAGCATGAGTCACCAAGCAATTAATCTATAGGTACGCCATAGGCAACCGGAGGAATCCCCCATGCAACAAAAGTACATCCTAGACGAACAGGCCATCGACGCCATTTTGACCACCGCCCGGCAAGAAGCCAAAAAGCAACAGTGGGCGGTGACGATTAGCATCGTCGACGAAGGCGGCCATCCTTTAGGACTGTTGCGCATGGATGGGGCAGCGCCGATGTCGGCACTGATTGCGCAAGAAAAGGCCAAAACAGCGGCCCTCTCGCGCAAGGAAACCTTAGTCTATGAAACCATGATTAAACAAGGCCGCACGGCCTTTCTATCGACCCCGCTACAAGGCCTACTCGAAGGTGGCTTGCCCATCATCATCGAGGGGCATTGCATCGGGGCCGTGGGCGTTTCAGGTCTGGCTTCCGACCTAGACGCCCAGCTTGCCCGCCTGGCCATTGCCAGTATTTTATGATGACCCATTCATGCTTTGTTAACCCTAACAAACGACAAAGAGAAAAAGAGAGAGGATGACCATGACCGACCGCACCATTTTAAACGGTTTACACGTTGACCAACGTTTAGCCAACTTCATCAACACCGAGATTCTGCCGCAGCACAGCGTTGATGCGGCCACGTTCTGGCAGGGCTTTAGCGCCCTAGTGAACACCTTCGCCCCAAAAAATAAAGCCTTATTGGCCAAGCGCGAACAGCTACAAGCCCAAATAGATGCCTGGCATCAAGCCCACCCAGGCCCGATTGCCGACATGGCAGCCTATCAGCAATTTTTAACCGACATTGGCTATTTGGTGGCCCCACCGGCCCACGTTGCCGTCACCACGGCCAACGTCGACACCGAGATCACCAGCCAGGCTGGCCCACAACTGGTGGTGCCGGTCATGAATGCACGCTATGCGCTCAATGCCGTTAACGCCCGCTGGGGCAGCCTCTACGATGCCCTTTATGGCACCGACGTGATTCCAGATGAGGGCGACACCGCCAAAGAAGGCGCTTACAATCCTGGCCGCGGCGCCGCCGTAATCGCCTTTGCGCGCGACTTCTTGGACCAGGCCATCCCGCTTAAAGACGGCAGCCACGCCAACACCCAAGCCTACATCGTCAACCAAGGTGGCCTAGAAGCCATTCTGACCGACGGCAAAATCGTGCCGCTCACCCATCCCGAGCGCTTTGTGGGCTTTACCGGCAAGGAAACCTCGCCCACGTCGCTGTTGTTTAAACACAATAATCTGCACTTCGACATTTTGATCGACAAAACCAGCCCGATTGGCTCGCAGGACGCCGCAGGGATTAAAGACATCATTATGGAAGCGGCCGTGACCACCATCATGGACTGCGAAGACTCAATTGCCGCCGTCGATGCCGCCGACAAAGTGTGCGTGTACCAAAACTGGCTGGGCCTGATGCGCGGCGACCTATCTGAAGCCGTGTCCAAAAATGGCAAAACCTTTACCCGCACCATGAATCCTGACCGCACCTACACCACCGCGCGAGGCAACAGCATTACCCTACAGGGCCGCTCGCTGATGTTCATCCGCAACGTGGGCCATTTAATGACCACGCCGGCCATCTTGGACGACGCCGGTCAAGAAATCCCGGAAGGCATTTTGGATGCGGTGATGACCGGCCTGATTGCGCCCTTTGACCTAAACCGCCGTAGCGGCGGCAACTCACGCACCAAGTCGGTGTACATTGTGAAGCCCAAAATGCACGGCCCCGAAGAGGTGGCGTTTGCCAACGACCTGTTTGCCGCCGTTGAGCAGCTGACCGGCCTTGCGCCCCTAACCCTGAAAATGGGCATTATGGACGAAGAGCGCCGCACCAGCGTCAACCTTAAAGCCTGCATTGCCCAAGCCCAAGACCGCGTGGTGTTCATCAACACCGGCT
>JAGNPU010000163.1 GCA_017989485.1 Neisseriaceae bacterium | reverse complement strand
TTCAAGCAAGAGACTTCCTTCATTCACCAAATCACTCCGATGCCTTATTGTAGCGGTTTTTCAAGCAAAAGGCTTTACCCTTCACGCGCCCAAAATGCCGGCATAAAACCCTTCAGCCTAGGCCAAAATGGCCACACGCTAGAAATTTTTCTTCCCACACCCCCCCATTCTTTGATACAATGCGGTGCTATTATTCAACCCCCCGCATCTTCTGACACGAAAGTACCTTCTCATGCGAATAATAGAAAAAGCCTACACGTTCGACGACGTTTTATTGGTTCCAGCCCATTCCCAAGTATTGCCTCGTGACGTCAGCTTAAAAACCCCCCTCTCTCGCAACATTTCGCTTAATCTTCCCCTTATTTCTGCCGCCATGGACACCGTGACGGAAGCCCGCTTGGCCATTGCTTTGGCACAAGAAGGTGGCATCGGCATCATCCACAAAAACATGAGCATTGAGCAACAGGCGCGCGAAGTGGCCAAAGTCAAACGCCACGAAAGCGGCATTGTCAAAGAGCCCATTACCATTGCCCCCAATATGTTGGTGCGCGACCTAATCGACCTGTCTCGCCGCCACAAAATTTCCGGCTTGCCCGTGATTGAAGACGGCGCCGTGGTCGGCATCGTCACCAACCGTGACTTGCGATTCGAAAAACGACTTGATCAAACCGTGGCGTCTATTATGACGCCACGGTCACAATTGGTGACCGTGCCTGAAGGCACTGGCATTGATGAAGCCCGTGAAATCATGCACCAACACAAGGTAGAACGTGTGCTTGTCGTGAACGGTCAGTGGGAGCTTAAAGGCCTGATCACGGTTAAAGACATTTTGAAAACCAGCGAATTCCCGAACGCCAATAAAGACACCAACGGCAGTCTACGCGTGGGTGCCGCCGTCGGCGTGGGTAAGGAAACAGAAGACCGCGTGGCCGCTCTGGCTGCGGCTGGCGTAGACGTGGTGATTGTCGACACGGCCCACGGCCACAGCCAAGGCGTGATTGACCGCGTACGCTGGGTGAAAACACACTTCCCCAACATCGACGTCATCGGTGGCAACATCGCCACCGCCGCTGCCGCCAAAGCCTTGGCTGAAGCCGGCGCCGATGGCGTGAAAGTGGGCATTGGCCCTGGCTCGATTTGCACCACTCGGATTATTGCCGGCGTGGGCGTGCCCCAGCTAACCGCCATCCACAACGTGTCTGAAGCCCTTAAAGGCACGGGCATTCCCATGATTGCAGACGGCGGCATTCGCTTCTCTGGCGACATCGCCAAAGCCTTGGCCGCTGGCGCCAGCTGCGTGATGTTGGGCGGGATGTTTGCCGGCACCGAAGAAGCGCCTGGCGAAATCGAACTGTACCAAGGCCGCTCGTACAAGTCTTACCGCGGCATGGGCTCTTTGGGCGCCATGAGCCAAGGCTCGTCTGACCGCTACTTCCAAGACAATGAGTCTTCTGACAAGTTTGTGCCTGAAGGCATTGAAGGCCGCGTGGCCTACAAAGGCCCGATTGCCCAAATCATCCACCAACTGGTGGGCGGCTTGCGCTCGAGCATGGGCTATTTGGGTTGCCCTGACATTCCGACCATGCACGAACAGGCGGAATTTGTGGAAATCACCTCGGCCGGCATGAGCGAATCACACGTGCACGACGTGACCATTACCAAAGAAGCCCCTAACTACCATACGGCACGTTAATTGCCGCATGCGTTTAACCCCCCCCTGAGTTCACTCAGGGGGTTTTTATTGCTTGGCCCAGGACACGATTCAGCCCAGGCTGTTTACCAGCCACGCGGCTTCGACGTCAAGGGCTGCCAGGCACTGGGCCAAGGCAGTATGATAATCCGGCTGCGCTTTCACTAGCCGCGCCCGCCCCTGTTCGGTCAAGACGGCATACACCCCGCGCTTATCATCGGGGCACACATCCCGCATCGTCAACCCACTTCGCTCTAGCCGCTCCACCATGCGTGAAATAGAGCTTTGGTTAAGCTGTAAGTGCGACGCCAGCTCTTGCATGCGAAGCTCCGACTTGCTTGAGCCCGCCAAGGCGGCCAGCGCACGATATTCGGTCAGGCCTAGGCCGTGCTGGTCCTGCAACATCATGCCCAGCGCCACCTCGACATTGGCCACCGTCTTCACCAGCGTCAACCATGATTCACTTTGCTTTGTCATAAGACATCCATCCTCTTCTTGCGCCATCAAGAGGCTATCTTATCATATGCATGGCTATGCAACTTAAATCAAGGTAATGTCTGCTGAAATGCCCGAAACGGGTCTAAGCCTTCCACCACAGCAAGCTTTCTGATCCTGAGCGCAGACCACAGCAACGGATCCTGTTGGAATAGCCGATAGGTATTGCGGTAATCAAAGCCATGCGCGGCCACCTCATCCCTATCCACTGCAAACAAAATGTGCGACACGCCCGCATAAAGCGCACTCAGATAGCAAAGCGCACAGGGCTCGCCGGACGCCAAAAGCGTTGCCCCATGCAAGACAGACACCTGATGATTGCGGCAGGCCTGACGTATGGCCTCCACTTCCGCGTGTGCGGTTGGGTCATGATGCTGGCGAACACGGTTCACCCCGCGGCCCAACACCCTTCCTCTAGCGTCGACGACATAGGCCGCAAACGGTATACCGCCTGCCTGTACGTGTGACAGCGAGAATCCCACGACGTCCCGCATTAACGGCGCATAGCGTACCCTCTCTTCAGTCATAGCCTCCCCTCCCCTTATGATCATCACACCTCGTGTTTGGCACTGTCTGCCAGCTTTAACCACACGACGCCGGCAATAATGACCGCCAACCAAAAAGCCTTAGCCCCCGTCAGCGGCTGGGCCAACAAAATGCTGCCAAACACAGCGGCACCGATGGCACCGATGCCGGCCCATACGGCATAACCAATACCGACATCAATCATCCTTAACGCCACGCTGAGAAAATAAAGCGTCAACAAAAACAAAACAACGGCTGCCAACGACCAGCCCAGTACGGTAAAAGCCTGGCTGCCGCCCACGCTCAAGGCATAGCCTATTTCAAACACCCCTGCGAGCAACAGCATCACCCACGCACGTCCTTTACCATCACCCTTATTCGCCTGAACCCCCATAGCCACATCCTTTCTGCTTTAAAAATACGCTCACCAACAGGCGCCTGAGCTATATCGACCCACTCAGCTGTAAGCCGACCACGCCACCAATAATCATGAAAATACCAAAAGCCTTTCTGAGCGTTAAATGCTGGCCAAACAGCCAGGCATTTAACACCACAATCCCTACGCCGGCACTGGCCGTCCAGATCGCATAGCCGACGCCGACATCAAAGCTCAGCAGGGCCAGACTGAGAAAATAAGTGGCGACAATGCCACTGACCAACGTCGCCACCGTCCAGCCTAGCCGAGTAAACCCCTGCGCCCTGCCGGCAGACATGGCCACGGCCACCTCAAACACCACCGCAATACCTAAATAAAACCAACTCATAATCACCTCATTTCAAAAGATAAAGCACTAACGCATGACCCCAAGGCCTAATCCAACGCCTCATCAAGCAGGGCAATCGCCTGCTGCAGCTTAGCCACAGACGGCACGCCCTGAAAGACTTGCTCCCCAATCACCAGCGTCGGCACCGACGTGATCACCCGTTCCTCTCGGGCATGACGCAGCGCTTCCTGATGCCGTGCCGTATAAATACCCTGTTCTAGGGCCTGCCTTGCTGCAGCCGGGTCCAGCCCAACCTCGGCAGCCAACTCAACCAAAACATTGACCTGACCTATGTCGCGATCCTCTTGGAAAAAAGCGCGCAACAGCCTCATAGAATAGGCGTGCGCCAAACCCTGGTCCTCGGCCATGGCCAACAACTCAAACGCCTTATCCGTTCTGGGCTGTGGTGACAGCGTCGGCAGCTGGATGGGCACCCCCATTTGCTTGGCCATTGGGTAAACCGACTGCCGCCAAACCGTTTGCAGATAATCGTCTTCCGGCCGCAGCGTCGGCACAGGGTCAGGCCGTAGCTCAAAAGCGCGCCAGCGGATGCTGATGTCGCGCTCGCCAATCGCGGCAAGCAACGATTGCTCGGCCAACAGGCAGTAAGGGCAAACATAGTCTGCATAAACCGTAACTTCAGCCATTTCGGCCTCCTTTTTTGTTGTATGTACATATACTTTATGAGCCCTAATCACCTCTTGTCAATTTATTTGCATGTGCATGCATTTTAATTAGCGTATCTGTGGCATGAAGCCCACACACAGACCAAGATTGTCTAGGCACCGCAAACCCAACGCCCACAAAAAAGCCCCAGGCTGTCAGCCCGGGGCTTCTCTAGGGTTTGGCAATCCGCCTAAGGCAAACGCTGCGCCAGCGCACCGTTCAAGCCAGCGTGCATCTCACGCAACAGCGCTTCGGTTGTGTCCCAATCAATGCAGGCGTCGGTCACCGACACGCCGTACTGCATGTCGGCACGAGGTTGCTCAGAGGACTGATTGCCGGCCGATAAATGGCTTTCCAACATCACCCCGCTGATGGAGCGGTTGCCGGCCAATATTTGCGCCACCACCGACTGTGCCACCGGCACCTGACGGCGATAGTCTTTATTTGAGTTGCCATGGCTGCAATCTACCATTAACGAAGGCCGTAGGCCGGCGGCCTGCATTTGGGTTTCGCACGCCTGTACGTCTTCCTGACCGTAGTTAGGGGTTTTGCCGCCGCGCAAAATCACGTGGCCATTGGGGTTGCCCTGGGTTTGCAACAGGCACACCTGCCCCGCCTGGTTAATCCCCATGAAGCGGTGTGGCATAGACGCTGCGCGCAGGGCGTTAATCGCCGTGGCCAGACTGCCGTCGGTGCCGTTTTTAAACCCAACCGGCATCGATAGGCCAGACGCCATTTCGCGGTGGGTTTGCGACTCGGTGGTGCGGGCACCAATGGCCGACCAGCTGAATAAATCGCCCAGATATTGTGGGCTATTTGGGTCTAACGCCTCTGTGGCCAAGGGCAGGCCCATTTCGGTCAGCTGCAACAGCAGCTCGCGGGCAATGTGTAGGCCGGTGGCCACGTCAAACGAGCCATCCATGTGGGGGTCGTTAATCAAGCCCTTCCAACCGACGGTGGTGCGGGGTTTTTCAAAATACACCCGCATCACAATGTACAGCTGGTCTTTTAATGCTTCTGCCAAGACGGCCAACTTTTGGGCATAGGCCAAGGCCGCTTTGGTGTCGTGAATCGAACACGGGCCGCACACCACCAATAAACGATGATCGCGACCTTGCAAAATATCGGCAATGGTTGCGCGCGCGGCGGCAATTTGCTGTTGGTTTACGGC
>JAGNPU010000162.1 GCA_017989485.1 Neisseriaceae bacterium | reverse complement strand
TAGTGGTGCTGTTATACACTTGGTTTTGCATGTACTCATCTGGTTTAATGATTTTAGAAGCAAACCTTCATTATCCATTAGGATCCAGTTTTGATACGATAGTCAAAGACCTGTTGGGGCCTAAATGGAACGTCATCACCGGCGTCGCGGTGGCGTTTGTTTTGTATATATTGACCTATGCCTATATTTTTGTGGGCGGCGGCCTCACCCAGGCGTCATTGGCGACAATGGGTCAGCTGTTTGGGGCCGAGCCCTTAGGCGTGAGCCGTGAAGTGGGCTCTGTTCTGTTTGCGCTGGTGTTGGCGTTTTGCGTGTGGTTTTCCACGCGGGTGGTGGATCGGTTTTCGACCATCTTAATCGGCGGCATGGTGATCACCTTTTTCCTGTCGGTGGGCGGTATGTTGGGCACGGCCAGCAGTGACGTTTTGTTGAATAAAATCGCCCCAGAAGGGCAGCGCTACTGGGTGTACGCCTGGGGTGCTTTACCCGTGTGTTTGGCGTCTTTTGGCTATCATGGCAACGTGCCCAGTTTGGTCAGCTACTATCAAAAAGATGGCAAGCAGGTGGCCCGCAGCCTGTTGTTGGGGACGTTGATTGCGCTGGTGATTTATATTTTGTGGCAGTTTGCGGTGCAGGGCAATTTGCCGCGCGCCGAGTTTGCCCCCGTGATTGCCGCAGGGGGCGATGTCAGTGCCTTGCTGCAGGCCTTATCGACCTACATCAGCACCGAAGGCCTAGGCCTCACCCTGAATTACTTTGCCTACATGGCCATTGCCAGCTCGTTTTTGGGCGTGACCTTAGGCCTGTTTGATTACCTGGCCGACCTGTGTAAGTTTGGTGATGGTCGTTTGGGACGCGCCAAAACCGCGCTGCTGACCTTTTTGCCGCCGCTGCTGGCCTGCCTGATGTTTCCTACGGGCTTTGTGAAGGTCATTGGCTATGTGGGCCTAGGGGCCACCATCTGGACGGGCATTGTGCCGGCGCTGTTGGTTAGGGCCAGCCGTAAACGGTTTGCCCACGCCAGCTACCGCGCCTTTGGTGGCCAGTTTATGGTTGGCTTTGTGCTGCTGTTTGCCATTGTGAATATTTTGGCTCAGGTGTTGGCCCAGCTGGGCATCATCCCTACATTTAGTGGTTGAACCATGAGGCTTATCCAAGCTTAAAAAAGATGATCATGACTTAAAGTCATGATGGTTTTTTGGTGTTGCACTTTTGAAATAGTTATCCTGTTGATTGGATAGCTATTTTTTTTCGTGTTTTTAGTCTAGAAAAAAAGTTAATGTGAAAATTGTGGAGTATGGCCTTAAAGGTTGCTATGATGACGGGGACTTTAAAAAACGGATATGGCATTTTGTCGACATTATGCCCCGTTCTTGCTCTTTAAAAATCGATTCGTTTTATTTGATAATAATAACAAAAACCCTTTTAAATTTCATTGTGAAGCATTGAGGAGACTGTTTATGGATTATGTGAATCCGACAACGATTACTTTTACGATTTACCTGATTGGGGTGATGATTATTGGCTTTATTGCCTATCGTTATACCCGTAACTTTTCGGATTATATTTTGGGTGGCCGTAGCCTAGGGAGTTTTGTGACGGCCATGTCGGCCGGCGCTTCAGACATGTCTGGCTGGCTATTAATGGGTTTGCCTGGCGCGATTTATGTTTCGGGCCTGTACGAAAGCTGGATTGCCATCGGCCTATTGGTCGGGGCTTATTTGAACTGGTTGTTTGTGTCTGGCCGTTTGCGCGTGCACACCGAATTTAACCGCAACGCCTTAACCCTGCCAGATTATTTTTATGGCCGTTTTGGCGAAAGCACGAAGTTAATCAAAATCATCTCTGCGGCGATTATTTTGTTTTTCTTCACCATTTATTGCGCCTCTGGCGTGGTGGCCGGTGCCCGTTTGTTCGAAAGCCTATTCGACATGAACTACGGCACGGCCTTATGGTTGGGCGCTGCCGCCACCATTATTTACACCTTTATCGGTGGCTTCTTGGCGGTCAGCTGGACGGACACCCTGCAAGCAACCTTAATGGTGTTTGCCTTGATTCTCACCCCTATTTTTGTGCTGATTGGCGTGGGGGGCTGGCAAGAGGCCAACCTGGTGATTGCGACCGCAGGTGAGGCGGCAGGCAAGGAATACACCAACATCTTTGGCAATGGCAGCGTGATTGCCATCGTCAGCGCGGCGGCGTGGGGCTTAGGCTATTTTGGCCAGCCGCACATTTTGGCCCGCTTTATGGCGTCTAAAGACGTGAAGTCTTTGCGTAATGCGCGTCGTATGGCCACGGTATGGATGTTCTTTTGTTTGCTGGGCGCCGTTGTGATTGGTTATTTGGGCATTGCCTACTTCCAAACGCATCCTGAATTGGCCGCGGGCGTGAACAAAGAAAATGAACGTATTTTCATTGAGTTGGTGCAGATTTTGTTTAACCCTTGGATTGCGGGTATTTTGCTGTCAGCCATTTTGGCCGCGGTCATGAGCACCTTGAGCTGTCAGCTGCTGGTGTGTTCTAGCGCCTTGACAGAAGACTTTTACAAAGGCTTTTTACGCCACAATGCGGGTCAAAAAGAATTGGTGTGGGTGGGTCGTCTGATGGTGTTGGCCGTGGCCTGCTTGGCGATTTGGATTGCCCAAGACCCGAACAGCAAAGTATTGGGCCTGGTGTCTTATGCTTGGGCTGGTTTTGGTGCGGCCTTTGGCCCGGTGGTGATTTTGTCGGTGTTCTGGAAGCGTACCAGCAGCCTTGGCGCCATGCTGGGCATGGTTGTCGGCGCGGTGCTGGTGGTGATTTGGAAGCCAGTATTGGGTGGCGTGGTGTATGAAATCGTGCCCGGCTTTATCGCCTGTTTTGTGACCATTGTGGTGGTGTCTCTATTGAGCCAGCCTAAGCAATCGGTTGTGGACCGTTTTGATGAAGCGGACCAAGCGTATAAAGACGCTTTGAAATAGGTTGCATTAAAGTCATATTCACCCCTGTGGGGCTGCTGAAACCTTCAGCGCTCACGCAGGGGTATTTTTTTGTCTGGTCTAACCCTAACCAGGCCTGCGGTACAAAACACAAAACCCCCCCAGGCAATTAAGCCTGGGGGGTTTTGCTGTGGGCCGTGCCTTATTGGGTCAGCAGCGTCAGCGCTTCTTGGTATTTTTCTTTGGTTTTGGCAATCACCTCTGCCGGTACCTTAGGCGCAGGCGCCTGCTTGTTCCAGCCGCTGCTTTCTAACCAGTCACGCACAAACTGTTTGTCGAAAGAGGGTGGGTTTGTGCCCACGGCATACTCATCGGCAGGCCAAAAGCGGCTTGAGTCTGGGGTCAAGACTTCGTCCATTAAAATCAATTCGCCCGCCTGATTGAGGCCAAACTCAAACTTGGTGTCACAGATGATGATGCCGCGCGTGGCCGCGTAGGCCGCCGCTTCGGTGTACAGGCGGATGGCCACGTCGCGCACCTGGGCGGCCACGTCGGCACCGATGATGCTTTCGCACACGGCGTAGCTGATGTTCTCATCGTGATCGCCGACTTCGGCCTTGGTCGAGGGCGTAAACAGCACCTCAGGCAGCTTGGCGGCTTCCTGTAGGCCTGCGGGCAAAACGTGGCCGCACACGGCGCCGGTTTGCTGGTATTCCTTCCAGCCGCTGCCGGCCAAATAGCCGCGCACAATGGCCTCAACTTTCACCGGGGTGAGCTTTTGGGCCACCACGGCGCGTTTTTCTAAGGCCTGGGCTTCGGCTTCGGGCAGCACGTCGTACACGGTGTCGCCGGTGAAGTGGTTGGGGATGATGTGCTGTAGTTGCTTGAACCAGAAGTTAGAAATCTGGGTCAGGATTTCGCCTTTTTGTGGGATGGGCTCATCCAAAATCACGTCAAAAGCAGACAGACGGTCGGTGGCCACCATGAGCATGCGGGCGTCGTCGATCTCGTATAAGTCACGTACTTTACCAGAGTAAATCTTTTTAAGGCTGATGGGGGTCATCGTGGGCAATCCTACAAAGGTTGGGTTAAGGTAGTTTGTAAGGCTAGGGCCTGAAGCAATAAGGCTTCAGTGTCTTGGCCAAGGACGGTGTAGTGGCCCATTTTTCGGCCTGGGCGCGCTTCTTCTTTACCGTATAGATAAAGGTGGGCGTTAGGGCTTTGCTGTAGCGGCGCCCAGTTAGGTTCGCCGCCGGCAGGCCATTCGTCGCCCAGAAGATTAATCATCACGCAAGGCGTGAGCAGTTCTGGCGTGGCAGGGGTGAGGCCGCAAAGGGTGCGGACCTGCTGTTGGAACTGATCGGCCAGGCAGGCGGTTAAGGTGTAGTGGCCAGAATTGTGTGGGCGAGGCGCCATTTCGTTGACGATGAGGGTTTCGTCGTCCAGCACAAAGAATTCCACCGCCAAGACGCCGACGTAGTTCAGCTCATTGGCCAAGCGCTTGGCCATGTTTTGCGCCTGCTCTTGCAGATTGCCCGGCAGGCGGGCAGGGACGATGCACACGTCGAGTATGCCGTCTTTGTGCTGGTTTTCTGAAGGGGCAAAGCAGCTGATGTGCTGGTCGTCTAAGCGCGCCACAATGGCTGATATTTCGCTGCTTAGGGGCAACATGCGTTCCAGGACGCAGGCAACCTGTTGCAGCTCGGCATAGGCGGCTTGGACGTCGGCCACGGTATGAACGCGTATTTGGCCTTTGCCATCGTAGCCCATGGTGGCGGTTTTCATGATGCCTGGTAGGTAGGCGCTGAAGTCTTGCGCCAGCGCTGCCTCAGAGTCGATGACGGCGTAAGGTGCGGTGGCCAAGCCCGCCTGGCGTATCCATTTTTTTTCCAAAATGCGGTTTTGGGCGATGGCCACGCACTCGCCACTGGGCGAAACGCGCGTGTGTTGGGCCAGGTTAATCATGGCTTGGGCGTTGACGTTTTCAAACTCGGTGGTCACCGCCGCGCAGGTGCCCATAATGGCCAAGGCCGCCGCATCGTCGAAGGGGGCGCACAAATGGCGATCCGCAAATGCCGCTGCCGGGGCCTTAGGGTCGGGGTCCAGCACGGTGACCTGATAGCCCATGGTTTTGGCGGCAATGGTGAACATGCGACCAAGCTGGCCGCCGCCCAATATGCCAATCATGGCGGGGGGGAGTATGGGGGTGGCGTGGGACTGGGCCATTATTCTACCTCGGGCAGGGTCATGTTCAGAACGGTTTGTGCCTGAGCGTGGCGAAACGCCAATAGGGCTTCCGCCAACTCGGGGCATTCATTGGCCAGCATGGCCACCGCAAACAGGGCGGCGTTGGCGGCGCCGGCTTCGCCGATGGCAAACGTGGCCACGGGAATGCCTTTGGGCATTTGCAC
>JAGNPU010000161.1 GCA_017989485.1 Neisseriaceae bacterium | reverse complement strand
CATGAAGGTGGCCATTATTGATTACGGCATGGGCAATTTACACTCGGTGCTTAAATCGGTGCAAATGGCCAATGGCCAGGCCGACACCCAGGCCGAGGTGTATTTGACCAGCGACCCCGATGCGGTGATGGCTGCCGATAAGGTGGTGTTTCCGGGGCAGGGGGCCATGCCGAACTGCATGAAGGCTTTGAATGAACGAGGCCTAGGCGCAGCGGTGCAGGCGTCACTGGTGAGCAAGCCCTTTTTCGGTATTTGCGTGGGCGCACAGCTGTTGTTTGACGTCAGCGAAGAAGGCAATACGCCGGGTTTGGGGTGGTGTGGCGGTGAAGTGCGGCGTTTTGCCGACGGCTTAGTCGACGCCCAGGGCGGCCACCTTAAGGTGCCGCACATGGGCTGGAACAACGTGCATCAAGCCCAGGCCCACCCTCTGTTTGCGGGCATAGCCCAAGACGCCTATTTTTATTTTGTCCACAGCTATTACTTTGCGCCAACAGACGCCAATATGGTTTTGGGCACGACGGATTATCCTCATCCATTTGCGTGTGTGGTGGGTCGGGACAACGTGTTTGCGACACAGTTTCACACCGAAAAAAGCCATGAGGCAGGTTTGCGCATGATGGCCAATTTTTTAAACTGGGATGGTCAGGCCTAAGCGCCTAGCCATCGAGATTAACTTTTTCTACAGCGTCTAATAATTATGTTACTGATCCCTGCAATTGATTTAAAAGAAGGTAAATGTGTCCGTTTGCGCCAAGGCTTGATGGAGGAGGCAACGGTGTTTTCTGACAGCCCTGTCGACATGGCCGTGCATTGGGTAGAGCAAGGCGCGCGTCGCCTGCATTTGGTGGATTTAGACGGCGCCTTTGCCGGTCAGCCTAAAAATCATGCCATCATCCGCGCCATCGTGGAAAAAGTGGGCATGGACTTGCCGGTGCAAATTGGCGGTGGCATTCGTGACCTCGACACCATAGAGCAATACCTAGACATGGGCATTAAATACGTGATCATCGGCACCGCCGCGATCAAAAAGCCGCAGTTTTTGCACGATGCCTGTGACGCCTTTCCGGGGCAAATCATCGTCGGCCTAGACGCCAAAGATGGCCTAGTGGCCACCGATGGCTGGGCCAAAGTGACCAAGCACAACGTGATTGACGTGGGCAAACGCTTTGCCGATTATGGCGTGAACAGCATTATTTACACCGACATTGGCCGTGACGGCATGATGTCTGGCGTCAACATTGAGGCCACCGTGAAGCTGGCCCAAGGCGTGAGCGTGCCGGTGATTGCTTCTGGCGGCTTGACCAACTTGGACGACGTGCGGGCGCTGTGTGAGATTGAATCACAAGGCGTTGAAGGCGTGATCACCGGGCGGGCGATTTACGAAGGCACCATTCAATTGGCCGAGGCCCAGGATTTGGCCGACCGTTTGGCCGCTGAATGAAACACCTAAAGAAAACCACCGTTTTGCTGGGCATACTCTATTGGCTGGCCATCTGTGCCTGGCAGGGACGGGGCCTCGTGCTCAATACCGCCGACATGGCCCAGCCGCTAGGGTTTCAGCAGGGTTTTGAAGCCTCGATTCGGCAGGGCTTTGCGTCATTTTCACAAGGCTTTATGACCTTGGTCAACCTGCTGTTGCCCGTGTGGGCGGTGTACGTGAGCCGCCACCGCACCTGGGTCATGGTTTTGGTGCTGCTGCCTTTGGTGGCCGGTGCCGCTTCCGCCCTGGCATCGCTGGTGTGGGCGCAGCCCTTGAGTGAAAATGAAATATTGGCCATGGTGTTGAATGCCTGGACGCTGTGGTTTTTGTACGCTGCCTACTGTGCCGTGATCGGCTTAATCAGCATATTGCTGCCGCCCAAGCACGTGGTCATCGAATTAAGCAGCAACGTTTTGCTGGATGAAGATGCGGCAGAACAACACGATAGAAAGTAAACATGGCCTTAACCAAAAGAATCATCCCCTGTCTGGACGTGAGCAATGGTCGCGTGGTCAAAGGGGTGAATTTTGTGTCCTTACGCGATGCCGGTAATCCTGTTGAAGTGGCCAAGCGCTACAACGATGAGGGGGCCGACGAGATTACTTTTCTCGACATCACCGCCAGCAGCGACGAGCGCGACACCATTTTGCACGTGATTGAAGAAGTGGCCAGCCAGGTGTTTATTCCACTGACCGTGGGCGGTGGCGTGCGCAGCGTGGCCGACGTGCGCCGCTTGCTGAACGCCGGCGCCGACAAGGTGAGCATCAACACCAGTGCGGTCACCCACCCTGATTTGATTAACGAAGCCAGCAGTTTTTTTGGCAGCCAGGCCATCGTCGTGGCCATAGACGCCAAGGCGATTAATGCCGACAACTCGCAGTGGGCGGTGTTTACCCACGGCGGTCGCAACCAAACCGAGCTAGAAGTGGTGGCGTGGGCCCAGGAAATGCAGGCGCGTGGCGCCGGTGAAATCTTGCTCACCAGCATGGACAGAGACGGCACCAAGGCCGGCTTTAACCTGCCGTTGACCCGTGCCGTCAGCGACGCCGTGAACATTCCGGTGATCGCCTCTGGCGGCGTTGGCAACGTCCAACACCTGGTGGAAGGCATTACCCTAGGCCACGCCGATGCGGTGTTGGCGGCGAGCATATTCCACTTTGGTGAGGTCAGTATTTTAGAGGCCAAACAACAAATGGCGGCAGCCGGCGTGCCGGTGCGACTATAGGAGCCAACATGACGATGAATCAGCCCGATTGGCTTAAGGCCGTGAAGTTTAACGAACAGGGCTTGGTGTGCGCCATCGCCCAAGACGCCATCAGCAAAAAAGTGTTGATGGTGGCGTGGATGGACGCCGAGGCCTTGCGCCTGACGCTAGAAACCGCAGAAGCCCATTATTTCAGCCGTTCGCGCCAAAAGTTGTGGCGTAAGGGGGAATCTTCGGGCCATACACAAAAGGTTCATGAACTTCGGTTAGACTGCGATGGCGATGCGGTGGTGATGCACATCACCCAGCACGGTGGGATCGCCTGCCACACTGGCCGCGCCAGCTGTTTTTATCAGGTTTGGCGTGAGGGCGAGTGGGTGACGGTAGACCCCGTCTTGAAATCGGCCGAAGCCATTTATGGGCAGGCGGCAAAAGGGAAACAAACATGAGCACGAAGAATATGTTGGCCGAGCTAGATGGGGTGATGCAAGCGCGTAAAACGGCTGCCCCCGACAGCTCATACGTGGCGTCTCTGTTGCATAAGGGCGAAGACGCCATTTTGAAAAAAGTGGCCGAAGAGGCCGCCGAAGTGATCATGGCGTCGAAAGATTTGGCCCAAAATCAGCATGACACCCTGCATCTGGTCAAAGAGGTGGCGGATTTGTGGTTTCACACATCGGTCCTATTGGCTTATCATGGCCTCAGTTCAGAGGACGTGATGGCCGAGCTGGCTCGGCGAGAGCATACTTCGGGCCTGGTGGAAAAAGCCGCGCGGGCAAACGACTAGTTTTAAACTGATTATCGGCTATTTTGCCTGAATACTCAGGAATGTGTTTATGAATGCCGCGATTGTTTGTAAAATAGGCGGTGTGTCGACGTCCGTTCAGCAACAGGGCACTTCATTATAGAATGGCCAAGCACACCGTCGTGTGCGGCTATTTGATTATATTTTGCTGATTCTGTTTGAAGCAGGATCATTACTAAAAGGATTTTTTATGGGTACGTTTTCTATTTGGCACTGGATTATTGTCTTAATCGTGGTGGTCCTGGTGTTCGGTACCAAAAAATTACGCAACGTGGGCAAAGACCTAGGCGGTGCCGTCAGCGATTTTAAAGAAGGCTTGAACCAAGGCACGAACGCCAGCACGACCGAAGAGAAAAAAGACGTGGCCGAGGCCAAAAGCGATGCCGCCCCTACCGACAAAAAAGATTAATTGAGCCGCCATGTTTGGGTTAAGTTTTGGTGAGATTGTCTTAATCGCCGTGGTGGCGCTGGTGGTCTTAGGGCCAGAGCGCCTGCCGGTGGTGGCAAAAACCGCAGGGGTGATGCTGGGGCGTTTGCAGCGCTTTGTGAACAGCGTCAAGACCGACGTCAGCAATCAGATTAAAGACACTGAGCTGGCGCAGGTGCGCGACAGCCTGCAAGAGGCGGCGAAAACCCTGCAAAGCAACGTCACCGACGTGGCCAGCAGCGTGCGCCAAAGCGTGACCGATTTAGAAGGCTCGGTCAGCCTGCCTGCGGCCACGGATGGGGCCGAAGAAGTGGGCGCGAGCGTAGACGCCCCAACGGCGACCCCAAAGCCCTACCGTGCGTGGGAAAGCCTGCCTACCCCGAGCAACCCGGATGACTTCCTGTTTGGCGGCGTGACCCAAGACCCCCATCAGGTACACCGCTCGGGGCGCACTTTGCATTTGCAAAGCCTACAGAAAAAGAAACGATTGGTGCCCCGTCGATTAACGCCGCCTAAATTACGCGCGCGCGGGGCTCGTGTTCATCCCTCACACATAGATGCCCACCATGAATGAAGAAGTACAGTCGATTTTAGGCCACCTGGTGGAGTTGCGTACCCGTTTTGTACGCATCATCATTGGCCTGTTGGTATGTTTTTTGGCCCTGGTGGCCTTTGCCCAAGAAATTTACGCCTTTGTGGCGCAGCCCTTAGTGGATGCGCTGCCCGTTGGCGGCAGCATGATTGCCACCGACGTGATTGCGCCGTTCTTTGTGCCGATTAAGGTCACCATGATGGTGGCGTTTTTGGCCTCCTTGCCCAATACCGCCTATCAGCTATGGGCCTTTATTGCGCCTGCCTTGTATAACCACGAGAAGCGCCTGATCTTTCCACTGGTGGCGTCCAGCATTCTGCTGTTTTTAATCGGCATGGCCTTTGCCTATTTCTTTGTGTTCCCCGTGATCTTTAAATTCATGGCTTCGGTGACGCCGGAAGGCGTGAGCATGGCCACCGACATCGACAAGTATTTGTCGTTTATCTTGGGCATGTTTTTGGCCTTTGGCCTGACCTTTGAAGTGCCCATCATCGTGATGGTGCTTAATCGTGCCGGCATTGTGACCCTGCAACAGTTAAAAGCAGCGCGCCCCTATGTGATTGTGGGGTCGTTTGTGATGGCGGCGGTGGTGACCCCACCCGACGTGCTGTCGCAAACCCTGCTGGCCGTGCCGCTGTGCCTGTTGTATGAGTTTGGCCTATTTATGTGCCGCTTTGTGCGGGTCAAAAAAGCCAATACGGACTTAACCGTCGTGGCCGCCGCCACGGCCGCCGCCGAAACACAGACGGAAACGCCAGCCGACACCAAAGCCGTGGCGGACAAAACCGAGAAAGATGAGCAAGCTTAATGGGCAGTCGCAACGCACGCATGGTGGCCACGGCCACCTTAATCGGCCTG
>JAGNPU010000160.1 GCA_017989485.1 Neisseriaceae bacterium | reverse complement strand
CTGTTGACGCCTCTGGTCAAGGGCTGGTGTACCGAAATGGCCCAAGAAGTGACCTATCTTGGGGTGCAATGCCACGGCGGCAGCGGCTTTGTGGAAGAAGCCGGTGCGGCGCAATATCAGCGTGACGCCCGAATTTTGCCGATTTACGAAGGCACCAACGGCATTCAGGCCATGGATTTGGTCGGCCGTAAGGTGTTGCGCGACCAAGGCTTGGCCATGAGCGAGCTGATGGCCGACATGCGCCACAGCGCCGCCGAATGGACGGGGCATCAGGCCATAGGCCAGGCTCATTTGGCGCTGTTTGAACAAGGCTTAGACGCCTTGAGCCAGGCGACGCAGACGCTGTTGCAACAAAGCGAAGGCGACCCTAGCCTACCCGGCGCGATGGCGTTCAACTATTTGATGTTGGCCTCGGGCGTGGTGACGGCGTGGCAAATGCTGCGCGCCTGGGCCATGGTCAGCGACGAAGCCGGCAGCGCCCATTTGTCGGCGCAGTTTAAGCGCCGCAAACAGCAAAGCTGTGCGTTTTACCTGGCCCACGTTTTGCCTAGGGCGCTGAGCCATGCCCAAATCATGGCGTTTGGCAGCGCTGAGGTGATGGGATTGGCGGTCGAGGACTTTTAAGCAGGCCAGAATTTTAAAATAGTATTGTTTCAGTCACGCACAATAAATCATAAAGAGGAGAACGTGATGTGGATTAATGGACAATGGCGGCTGGCCGACCAGCGCTTTTCGGTGCACAACCCGGCCACCGGTGCCTGGTTGGGCGAGGTGGGCGAGGCCACGGCTGCCGACATCGACGCGGCCATTGCGGCCGCCCATCAGGCGTTTCCAGCGTGGTCACGCACCAATGCCTACGAGCGAGCGCGCCTGCTGCATGAGGCCCATAGGCTGATGTTGGCGCAAAAAAACGAGCTGGCCGAGCTCATGAGCAAAGAGCAGGGCAAGCCGCTCAAGGCCGCCCTCAACGAAGTCCAATACGGCGCGGATTTCCTCAGCTGGTATGCCGAAGAAGCCAAGCGTATCTATGGCGAAACCATTCCATCGGCGCGCGACAACCAGCGGTTTTTGGTCCAGTACCAGGCCGTTGGGGTGGTGGGCGCCATCACCCCTTGGAATTACCCCATCTCCATGATTACCCGCAAGCTGGCCCCTGCCTTGGCCGCCGGCTGTACCGTGGTGCTCAAACCCGCCGAAAGCACGCCGCTGTGCGCGGTGGCGATGATGAAGATCTTTGCCGCGGCGGGCTTCCCCGATGGTGTGATCAACCTGCTCACCGTCAGCGACCCAACGGCCGTGGGTGAGGCATTTTGCCAAGACCCCCGAGTGCGTAAGCTGACGTTTACCGGCTCGACCGCCGTGGGCAAAAAGCTGAATGCCCTTGCGGGGGCCCACTTAAAGCGGGTGTCGCTAGAACTGGGCGGTCATGCGCCGGCCATTGTGTGTGCCGATGCCGATCCCGTGCATGCGGCCAAGGGTTTGGCCCTGGTGAAGTTTTTGAACACGGGCCAGGCCTGCATCAGCCCGAACCGGCTGTTTGTGCATGAGACGATGATGGCGCCGTTTGTGGCCGAATTGGTCAAGCGCGCCAGCGCCTTAAAGGCGGGCCCAGGCCTGATTGCCGGCAACAGCATTGGCCCTTTAATCAACGAGGCGGCCTTGAATAAAGTAGACGCCCAAGTGCAAGATGCTTTGGCCAAGGGTGCCACGCTGTGGTGCGGCGGCAAACGGCTGCTGGCCGATGGCTTGGATCAGGGATACTTCTATGCGCCAACGGTTTTGTCGGGCATCACCGAAGACATGCGGATTTATCGGGAAGAAACCTTTGGTCCGGTGGCGGCCGTCATGGCGTTTGACTCGGACGAGGCGGTGTTGCAACAGGCGAATGACACCGAATATGGGCTAGCGGCCTATGTGTATACGGAACAGCTGGCGCGGTCTATGCGTTTTTTTGAAGGACTGCGCTTTGGGATTGTGGGACTCAACGACATTAACCCCACCAGTGCCGCCGCCCCGTTTGGCGGCATGCAGCACAGCGGTTTGGGGCGAGAGGGAGGGCGAGCGGGCATTTTTGAGTATTTGGACACGAAGTTGGCAGGCATGGTGGTATAGCAGTCGAATATAGAGGACAGAAACTTAATCATCACACTATCGGGTGACGCACAGGAAGGCGTTTATCTGGAGGGTCATAAAAATGAGCATTAAAAAACGTGCCGATGGCGCAGAACAGCCGTACTCATTGGGCATTCTGAAGCTAAGATTACCCTTTATTCACTACAAATTGGAGATTCCAGACATTTTACAGGGCATGATTTTATGCGTCGTGCCCCTCAGTATTACCGCATTAATGACTCAAGTATTGGGCATTCCGTTTGAAATTGCCGTGGCATTTGTGGTGTTGAATAACTTTTTATACTTGCTGCACACCAGCTTTGGCGACCCCGCCGTGGCGGGATGGATTACGGCCGGGCTGCCGCTGTATGTGGCTTTTTTACTCGGTTATCCAGAAGGTGAGGCGCGCATTTTGGCGCTCATTGCCTTGCAGTTGACGCTGGCGTTAATCTTTCTCGGGCTGGGGGTCTTTAAAGGCGCCGACACCATGGTGAAAAAAATGCCAGAATCGATTAAGGCCGGCATTTTGATTGGTGCGGGCGTGTCGTCGATTATTTCCCAGTTTGGCGCCGAAGGCCGTATTTGGAGCATGCCCATCACCGGCCTATTTGGGGCGGCATTTGCCTTCTTTATGCTGTTTTCAGAAACCGCTGCGCCTTTGCGCCGTCGCTATCCGCTGTTTCGCTATGTGGCCCAGTATGGGATTGCGGTGCCGTTTTTGGTGGCCTACGTGTTCGGGATTGCCATTGGTGAAGTGGCCATGCCCACGCTAGAGTGGGGCGTGGTGTCTTTCCCCGTGTCGGAGATTATTCAGAACTACACCGTGTTTGGTCTGGGGTTTCCCGCCATGCAATACTTTATTGATGCCATCCCGCTGGCGTTAGCCGCCTACATCATTGCCTTTGGGGATGTGTTGGTGATTGACTCCATGTTCAAACAGGCCGATGAAGCGCGTCCAGATGAAAAACTGATTTTTAGCCCACAGCGCAACAGCATCATCTGCGCCATCCGTAACTTCATCCACGCCATGGTGGCGCCGATGTTGGGCATGTCTGGCCCGTCATGGACCGGTGGCCAAGCCTTGGTGATCAGCCGCTACGTCAACAATCCGCGTAAAGTGGTCGACAGCTATTGGGGCGGTGCCACCAGCCTGTTCTGGGGGATGAGCATTGCGATGATGTTTGTGCCGATTGTGTCTTTACTCAAGCCAGGTTTAAACCTGGGCATGGTGATTACCCTGTTGATTCAAGGCTATTTATGCGGTTATTTGGCCATCGAAATGCTGGCCAATCGCAGCAACGTCGAGCGCGGCATTGCCATCATGATTGGGGCGATACTGGCGGTGAAGGGCGCGACCTGGGGCTTGGGCATCGGCTTGATGATGTATGTGTTATTGGAACGCAACTGGCTTAAAGGCAGCAGCGCCCCCGTTGATGAAACGAAGGCGCCATGAGCCAAGGAGAAAACAAGATGAACCCTCATCGATTGAACAGCGTATTGCCGCAAAATCAGGCCAATTACACGGTGTTGACGCCGTTGACCTTTTTAAAGCGCAGTGCCCTGGCGCATAAAAACCGCCTGTCGGTCATCCATGGTACGGTCCGCCGTACCTGGGGCGAGACCTACACCCGCTGCCAGCGTATGGCACACGCCCTGTCGCAACAGGGCATAGGCAAGGGCGACGTGGTGTCGACGCTGTTGCCCAATGTGCCGGAAATGCTGGAGTTGCACTTTGCCGTGCCCATGTTGGGTGGGGTGTTAAACACCATGAACACGCGTTTGGACGCCAAGTCCTTGGCGTATATTTTAGACCACAGCGACACCAAGATCTTGTTCACCGACAAGGAATTCCATGCCACGGCCACCGAGGCCTTGGCCCTGTGTGTGTGCAAGCCTGTGGTGGTGGATGTGGACGACGTGAACTTCAGCGGGGGGGCCCTCATCGGCAGCACCGACTATGAGGCGCTGTTGGCCACCGGCAGCGCCGATTATGAGGAAGCGCTGCCAGAGGATGAGTGGCAGGCGATTTCGCTTAACTATACTTCAGGCACCACCGGCCAGCCGAAAGGGGTGGTGTACCACCATCGCGGTGCCCACCTCAATGCCTTAAGCAACATCATCGGCATCGGTTTATTGCCAGGCTCGGTGTATTTGTGGACGTTGCCGATGTTTCACTGCAACGGCTGGTGCTATCCCTGGGCGGTGGCGGCGGTTTCCGGCACCAGCGTGTGCCTGCGCCAACCGCGGCCGGAGGCCATTTTTAAGGCGATTGCCGAGCATAAGGTCACCCATATGTGTGCCGCGCCCATTGTGTTGAACATGATGGTCAATGCCCCCAAAGAGGTACAGCTGCCGTTTAGCCATGCCGTCACCATGGCCACCGGCGGGGCCGCACCCGCGTCGGCGACGATTGCCGGCATGGCCGCCTTAGGGATTAACGTGGTTCATTTGTACGGCTTGACCGAAACCTATGGCCCTAGCCTGGTGTGCGAGCCGCAGGACGACTGGGTGGGCCTAGACGCTACCCAAACGGCCACCAAAATGGCGCGTCAGGGCGTGTATTCGCTGTCGATGAGCGACATGATGATTGCCGATGAGGAAGGCCGTCCTTTGCCCAAAGACGGCGACAGCGTCGGCGAGCTGTGGGTGCGCGGCAACAGCGTGATGAAAGGCTATTTAGACAACCCCGGTGAGACCGACAAGGCCTTTGACCAAGGCTGGTTTCACACCGGTGACGTGGGGGTGTGGTATGAAGATGGCTATGTGCAAATTCGTGACCGCTCTAAGGACATCATTATTTCTGGTGGCGAGAACATTTCCAGCCTCGAGGTGGAAAATGCCTTATACAACCATCCGAGTATTTTAGAGGTGGCCGTGGTGGCTGCACCTGACGACTACTGGGGCGAGGTGCCTTGCGCCTTCATTACCCTCAAGGCAGGCCAGGGGCACGTGACCAAAGACGACATCGTGGCCTATTGCCGGGCCAATTTGGCCGGATTTAAAGTGGTGAAGAAGGTTATTTTTACCGAAGAGATTCCGAAAACCTCAACGGGCAAAATTCAGAAAAAAGTGTTGCGTTCCATGTTGGCCGATGCATCGCCGGATTAAACCATGTGTGCATGAGGAGGCTGCCTAAGGGCAGCCTTTTTTGTTTTCTAGTGAGCGTATTGATCATCTCATATGTCGTCCTCCCCCGCAGGCGAGGGGCCAGCAAGCGACTGAGCATGGCGGTTGCTGGACATAGGCGATGTGGCTTGCCCTGGCCTTAA
>JAGNPU010000159.1 GCA_017989485.1 Neisseriaceae bacterium | reverse complement strand
CAGCTCGATCAGGCCGTCGTCAATCAATACCGTGTCGCCCACGCTGAGGTCTTGTATCAGACCAGGATAGGTCACGGCCACGCGCTCATGATTGCCCAGCACCTCGGGCAAGATGCTCAAGGCAAAGCGCTGCCCGGCCACCAGCGCCACCGTGTCCACGCCCTCTAGGCCCATGGTCCGGATCTCTGGCCCTTTATTGTCCAACATGATGGCGGCGCGCTGGCCGGTGGCCGCCATCACTGCCCTCAGCGTGCGTATGCGCGCCAAATGTTCGGCCTGAGTACCGTGGGAAAAATTCAGCCGCATCACGTTCATGCCCGCGGCCAACAGCTGCGTCAGGGTGTCGGCATCACCTGTTTTGGGGCCGATGGTGCACACAATTTTGGTTTTTCTGATCATGGATTCATAGACTCATACGGTGATTAGCTTAAATAACGACGACGCAATTCCGACATTTCGGCGGGTTTGAGCTTGAGCGCGGCCAACACGTAGTTGGCGAAGCCGCCATAATGCTGCTGCATGCTGTTAAAGGCATGGGTCAAATAATCAGCCTCGACCCGCAACACCTGCCCTAGGGCACTGAGCTGGTCCTCATCCATGCCACGGCCTTTTGCCGCGGCCACAATGGCGGCATTGGCCTGTTCACGTTGGGCATTCGTGGCCAAATAATCGGCCATGATGTCGGCCTCGGCCACGCCCAATAGTTGCAGCACAATCGCGGCCGCCATGCCGGTGCGGTCTTTGCCCGCAAAGCAATGGAACAACACGGCACCCTCTTTTTGTGCCAGCAGCAGCTGAATGAAATCATGATAGCCCTGCTGGGCCGAGGGGCTAATCACCAAGGTGTCGTAAATATCAAACATCACCTGCTGGGCGCTGTCATGGGTGATGCTTTGCATCAGGTCGCTCATGCTGGCGCTATGGCCAGCGGTGGCCTGCATGATGTCGATGTGATGATAGTCGGCGTGGGGAATCACCGTATTGGGCCGGGTATCAACCTCTTGCGTGCCACGAAAATCGACAATGGTGCGCAGCTGATAGTCTTGCTGTAGGCGCAGGCTGTCGGCCGCATCTAGCTGATACAATTCGCCCGAACGCAATAGCGTACGCGGCTTAAGCGCACGCCCATTGTGGCCAACATAACCTTCTAAAGCACGAAAATTCACCAAATGGTTCATAAGACTCCTTATTTTATACAAGCATCCCCTAAGCTTATCATGCAAACGGTTTAATGTGGTTGCGCCAACCCCCGGTATGGCCCTCATGCGGCTGGCACTTTTGGCCTAGCTGCTTTACCATTAAGGCCTATTCACAGACGACCATCATCATGAGCAAAGACTATTCGCAGCTGGTATACAGCACCGACTCGGGCCGCATCACCCCAGAGCCCACCCCAGAATCGCGCCCTCAGGGCGATGGCATTGTGCGCATTCAGCGCCAAACCAGCGGCCGCAAAGGCAAAGCCGTGTGCGTCATCAGCGGCATCGACCTAGAGGCGACGGCCTTGGCCACGCTGGCGGCGGAACTGAAGAAAAAATGCGGCTGCGGGGGTGCGGTCAAAGACGGCTGTATTGAAATTCAAGGGGACAAGCGGGACTTACTCAAAACCCTATTGGAAGCCAAGGGCATGAAGGTCAGACTGGCTGGCGGTTAAGGCCTAAGCCAGCCAAGAATACGCGGCACAGCCGAGTATTCTTGGTCTTATAAAATACATAAGCATAAAATCAAGCGGCCTTGCGCCCACAAAAAAACCCGCCGCAGCGGGTTGTTCGCGTCATCAGACTATTTGGCGCTAAACCATTGCGCGTAAATTTTGTCGTATGTCCCGTCGTCACGAATGCCCTTCAGTCCTTCGTTGATTTTGTCCACCAGGTCTTGGCGGCCTTTTTTGACCACAAAACCATAATGCTCTTTTTCAAAGTCGGCATCCACAATGACTTTCAGGTTGGCATTCGGGTTATTGTTGATGAAGTTTTGCATCACCCCGTTGTCGCCCACAGACGCCACCACGCCACCGGCCAACAGCTCTTTAAGGGCCAAAGGCATGCTTTCAAACCGTTTGATTTTGTTGCTGGTTTTGCCCTGTAGCTTTTGCATCACCAGATCGCCAGTGGTGCCATTTTGCACCGACACGGTTTTGTCTTTTAAGTCATTCAATCCAGTCACGTCGCCGGCTTTTTCCGACACCGCAATCATTTGCGTGGCTTCAAAATAAGGCTCGGAGAACGTCATGGTTTGTTGACGCTCTGGGGTGATGGTCACGCTGGCCAAGACGATGTCGCGATCGCCCTGATCCAAGGTGGCAAAAATCCCTTCCCAAGGATTGGGGAGAAACGCCACTTTAATCCCGGCCTTATCCGCCACGGCTTGCAACACATCTTTGGAAAAGCCTATCACCTGGCCCTTGTCATCTTGGTATTCAAACGGGGCATAGGCCGCGTCAACGGCGACCTGATACACGGTGGCATCGGCGCCTGCCGTCGGCTCGGTGGCCGCCGCCTTGTCTTCTTTCGGGGAACAGGCACTCAAGGTCAACGCCCCGGCAGCCAGGGCAATCAACCATGTTTTTTTGGACAGTGAAAACATTTATTTCTCCTCATTCATAGGCTTGCGATACGGGCTCTGTGGTTCAGAACCTCATCCTTTAATCGTGGGCGTCACTGCCTCACCATGACACTGTAGCATTAATAGACAAAAAAAAAGCGTCTATGGCCAATTATTTGCTGCCTTTTCTGAATGCCGCCTACCCCTGATGGCCTCACCCACAAAAAAACAGGCCACGCCGTTGCCGGCGTGGCCTGTTTTAGCCATGATCCATTACGCGAATGGATGGCTCAATACGATGGTTTCTTCGCGGTCAGGACCGGTAGACACCATGGCGATTGGGGCTTCACAAATTTCAGACATGCGGGTCAAATAACGCTTGGCATTTTCTGGCAAAGCATCATAGTCCTTCACGCCGAACGTGGTTTCCGTCCAACCTGGTAGGGTTTCGTAAATCGGCTCACACTTGGCCACGGCATCAGCGCCAAATGGCAAGATGTCGATCACTTCGCCGTCTAGCTTGTAACCCACACAGATTTTGATTTCTGTCATGCCGTCTAACACGTCTAACTTGGTCACACACATGCCGGTCACGCCATTCACTTGAATCGCGCGTTTCAATGCGGCCGCATCAAACCAACCGCAACGACGTGAGCGGCCCGTGGTGGCACCAAACTCGTTACCACGCTGGCCCAAGCCTGCGCCGACTTCGTCGAACAACTCGGTCGGGAACGGACCAGAACCCACGCGCGTGGTGTACGCCTTCACAATGCCCAACACATAATGCAGCATTTGTGGGGCCACGCCAGCGCCAGGCGCCGCCGCACCGGCAGAACAGTTAGACGAGGTCACATACGGATAAGTGCCGTGATCGATGTCCAACAACGTGCCCTGTGCGCCTTCAAACAAAATGGCGTCGCCTTTTTTGTTCATTTCGTACAGGGTACGAGACACGTCAGCCACCATAGGGCGAATGCGTTCAGCGTGCTGCATCGCTTGATGCAAGACAGAATCGTAATCAACCGGGGCTTGTTGGTATAGATGCGTTAACTGAACGTTGTACAGCTCAATGTTTTCTTTCAGTTTGATCGCAAAGCCTTCAGGATCAAACAAATCGATCACACGCAAAGCGCGACGCGCAATTTTGTCTTCGTAGGCAGGGCCAATGCCACGGCCGGTGGTGCCGATTTTGCCGCTGCCTTTTGCCGCTTCACGCGCCTGGTCTAACGCCACGTGATAAGGCAGAATCAAAGGACAGGTCGGGGCAATTTTCATGCGGCCCACCACGTCAATGCCTGCTGCGGCCAATTCGTCTACTTCTTTAAGCAAGGCTTCTGGCGACAACACCACGCCAGAGCCGATGAAGCATTCTACGCCTGGGCGCAAAATACCAGATGGAATCAAGTGTAAAACCGTTTTCTCGCCATTCACCACCAGGGTGTGGCCTGCGTTATGACCGCCTTGGAAACGCACCACGCCTTGGGCGTGTTCGGTTAGCCAATCAACAATTTTACCTTTACCTTCGTCACCCCATTGAGTGCCGATTACCACCACATTCTTAGCCATGATTTACCTAATCAAACTTGAAGTTAAATTTAAACACAGGGCACAACCTGCCATTGCCCATCTTGATATACTAATTCTCTATTGCAATTCAAACTTTTCGCACTTTGGCCGAGGTAATCCACCACTACGGTTTCACCGGTCGTGCGTAATTGTTCTATGTTCGCTTGCGCCTGATGGCGCGCCGCTGCGGCAACTTTAATGCCCCAACGGATTTTATTCTGTGGCAAGACTTTGATTAAGTCGCGCAAATCAAAGCTAAAGCCGGTGGCGGGACGCCCTCGCCCAAACTGAGCCCCTAGCTGATCGTAACGACCGCCACGGGCCACGGCATCCGACCAGCCTGGCGCATACGCGGCAAACAATAAGCCGGTATGGTAGGTGTCCACCCGCACGTCGGCAAAATCAACGTGTATGGTTTCAACCGCATAAGCCTGACACACGGCCTCTACTTCGGCCAAGGCAGCCGTAATCGCGGGCAATACGGGCAAAGCCTGTTTCGCCAGAGCAACCGTCTCTACGCCGCCATATAGGGTTGGCAACAGCAAGAAGGCGGCTTCTAGCGCACCGTCCAAGGCCAAGGTCGCCACAAATTCGGCCACGCGCTGCTTGTCCTTGGTTTGCATGATTTGTAACAGCACATCGGCGTCTTCAGCGCTTAGGTTGGCGGCTTTCGCCAAGGCGCGAAACACCCCAATGTGGCCCAGCGACAAAAACACGTCGTTGACATTATTCTGGCGTAAGGCGCGCAGCATTAAGTCGATTAACTCAATGTCGGCGTCTACGCTGGCACAGCCATACAGCTCCGCACCTACTTGTAAAGGCTCTCTGGTGCTCATCAAACTATCAGGACGGGCGTGCAGCACGGAACCGGCATAACACAAACGGTTAATGCCCGTATGCGCGGCCAATAGGTGCGCGTCAATTCGCGCCACCTGGGGCGTGATGTCGGCGCGTAAGCCTAATTGTAAACCTGATAATTGATCAACGACACGAATGGTCTTTAAAGATAGGCCTGGATCACGATCCGCCATCAATGATTCTGAGTACTCTAATAGCGGTGGATTCACTAACTCATAGCCGTATACACGAAACAGCTTGAGCAGGGACTCTTTGGCACTTTCTACTTGACGGGCAGTAGCAGGCAAAATGTCGGCAATGTGTTCTGGTAATTGCCAAGTTTGCATGATCATCCTCGATTTATCGCAAAATAAAAGCGGGCGCAAGCCCACCTTTGTTGTTAAATAAGGATACTACCATAGTTTTTTTGGCTTGGGGATAGTAGAT